>CAVBFK010000399.1:0-2106 GCA_963594395.1 Lachnospiraceae bacterium | reverse complement strand
CCCCAGAGTATGTCTCCATCAAAGGCAATACGTTTTGCCCTCCCGGGGGCATCTTTGGTTGCATATCTTGTTGTCGTTTTGATCCGCCCCATAGAGACAGAGCCAATGTCGGTGTAGTCAATGTAGTCGTATGGATACTGCTTAGAAATGCTCTGCTTATTCACTGACGCAATTTCAGACAATGCCACCATGTGCCACCCCTCCGGCACGCCATCCACCACAGGCGTATTCTCCCAGCCGGGGAAGCGCAGATCAACAAACCACTCCTTATACAGCCGCTGTGCTGCCTCCTCCAATAGCTTGATTTGCCGCCGGTTGTTCTCGATGAGGTCGTCGTAGGCGGATAATACCAATCCTATTTTTCTTTGAATCTCAAGATCATCAATTACATCAATTTCCAAATTTGAAAATGCAGACTTTGAAACATTTTCTCGTCCAGACGCTGTACCAGAATCAAGGGCCTTTAGTCTATGCACATTATGTTTTATAACATAGTACACATATTCACAATCGTAGTTCGCAGATGGGATAATCGCATTCATTGCTTGGTTAATAAAGCAATCGCAATGAGCCATTGTCATTTTCTTGCCAATGCTACCGATCGTAACAACACAAGTTGATCCTTTGGGGATAAGGCTTTTGCGATATTTTTGGTAACCAATTTCTGAATAAGATTCTTCAGGCGCGTATGTATATTTAGAAGACTCATCAATATCTGTAGCCTTAATAAACGGAGTGCATGAGCCGTAGTATTCAGGCATATCACGCGGAGGAGTATTTCCTGTAATTATTTCTCCTAAATCTCCAATACGAATTTTATGAGTCATAGCCCCATCTCCTTCATATTCCTTGAGATAGTATCCATGAGAGTGTTGGACTCGGCTTGGAGTGTGAGAAGCTCTGCATAAATTTCCGCCATGCGCTCGGCGAAGTCCACACCGTCATCCGCCACGGGTGCAACGCCCACATACGCGCCGGGCGTTAGGCTGAAGCCCTTCTCCGCAATCTCGGCACGGTCAGCCATTTTGCAAAGCCCCAGCACATCGGCATATTCGCCTTCGCCGAACTTGTCATAGAGCCACTGGGCATCCTTTGCAATGGTCAGCGCACCATCCAGCCATGCAAGGGTCTCGTCATACGCCGCCTGCACGGACTTCTTCTCTTTTTTGTCCGCCGCTTCGACGGTCTCTTTCGCTTCGGTGCGGATAACCTTGACGGTGTCTTTCAGCTTTTCCACGGTATCCGTGAAGGACGCCGCATCGATGCTGCCGGCAAATTCCGGTCGTTCCGTAGCCAATGCGGACAGTGCGTCCCTGTATTCTGTCAGGAGTGCTTTGTATTTCTCGGTTTCGCCGCGATAGAGCCACACAATGGCGTTGAGATTCTTGAGCTGCCAATCGCTCCACTCATTGAGTGTGCGATCTACCACGGTGTAATAATTTCTGGCGTCGATAAACAGCACCTTGTCCCGCAGTTCCTCTTTCTTGCCTTTGTCGAAGAACCACAGGGAGCAGGGCAAGCTCCTTGTATAGAAGAAGTTGTTGCCCACGCTGACCATCACGTCCACATGACCGGTCTCCACCAGTTGCTGACGGATATCACGATCCTTGCCGGAGCTGTCCGTTGCGGAGGATGCCATCACGAATCCCGCACGTCCATGCTCATTCAGGTAGGCGTAGAAGTAGGAAATCCACAGATAGTTGGCATTGCCGAATTCCTTTTTACTGTTGATGCTCGGCAGACCGAAGGGCAAGCGCCCAGCACTCTGGGCAGATTCGGAATTCACCTTGTCCACGTTAAAAGGCGGATTTGCCATCACGTAGTCACAGCATCCGGCAAGATTGTGGGCATCGTGATAGAAGGTATTGGCTTCATCGCCGGACTTGATAATGCCGTTAAGCCCATGAACAGCCATGTTCATCAGGCACAGCTGGGCGTTATATTCCACCTTTTCCTGGCCGTAGAAGGTCATGGCGGAGTTAGCTTCCATCCCGGCAGCATTGACAAAATCACCGGTCTGGACAAACATGCCGCCACTTCCGCAAGCGGGATCTAAAATCCTTGCGAGATTGATACAAAAGCACCCCGGAAATCCCACAAAATCGG
>CAVBFK010000398.1:0-2224 GCA_963594395.1 Lachnospiraceae bacterium | reverse complement strand
GAGGACGTGGAGTACATTCGCCACATGTCGCATCCGCGCGTCACGCGGCAGATTCTGGAATGCGATCAGGAGTACATTTCCTTTGACTGCCTTGTGCCTGCCCACGGCTGCGTGTTCATGAAATTGAGTCCGCTGTTTGAATATACCAACAGCAGCGAACCTTATGACGTTGAGCCTTGATATACTGTTCTCCCCTTTCTGCTGCAACACTGCTTGCAGCAGATTTTTATACTATTTTCAAATTTGCGGCACAAGCAGATGGCGCAGGCGAATGCAGGAAATAGTATCGCAATCGGGTAGGAGGTCACCCATTATTTGAGTGACCGACCTCCCACACCACCGTGCGTACCGTTCGGTACACGGCGGTTCAATCGTTTGAGTGCAAGGACTCGTAGTGGTCTAGGATGCTGTAGTATCCTGCCACTGCGAGTATTTTGTTTGTAATGGAACACGATAATATCGGACTTCCGGCTATTCGCCAGTAACCTAGGCGCGTATTGCCCCATTGATACGCCTTGTCGGCCGGGATGCCCAGCTTCTCCAGGCTTTCAATTCTCTTCTTGGGCTTCTTCCATTGCTTCCAGATGTACATTCTGAATCTGCGCCGCAGCCACTCATCCCAGCTCTTCATGATTCGCCGCATTTCTGCCACGTGAAAATAGCCGAGCCATCCGCGCATATAGATCTCCACCTTCTTCATTACGTACCGGACATTGTTGCCCTGATTCCGCTTTGTCAGGAGGATCAGTTTCTTCTTCGCCTTGATGAGCGATTTGCGATGTGTGCGGATGTAGATGCCGCTTCCGTTCTTGCCCAGACAGAACCCCAGAAACTTGAAGTCTCTGTTCGCGCAAATTCCGGTTACTTTGCTCTTTTCCGCATTCATCTTCAGCTTCAGTTTGCCTTCCAGATACCGCCCGCTGGACTCCAACAGCCGTTCTGCCGCGCGTTTGCTCTTTGCGAACACGACAATGTCGTCTGCATAGCGAACCATCTTCACCCCGCGTCGCTGCATTTCCCAGTCGAATTCGTTGAGATAGACGTTCGCGAGCAGAGGCGACAGCGGGCCGCCCTGCGGCGATCCCTCCTCTGTTTTATGCACCACGCCGTTTTCCATTACGCCGCTTTTCAGGTATTTCTTGATCAGACGCAGTACGCGTTTGTCCTGTATCCTGCGATGCAGCATATCCATGAGTTTGTCATGGTTGAGCGTATCGAAGTATTTCGACAGGTCGATTGATACCGCGTATCTGTATCCTTCTTCGGCATACCTTTTCACCCGGCCTATGGCTTGCTGGGCACTTCGATTCGGTCGGTATCCGTAGCTGTAGTCTGAAAACGCCGGTTCCCAAATGCTTTGCAGCTGCTGCGCGATGGCTTGCTGGATTACGCGGTCTACCACCGTTGGTATTCCGAGTTTTCGCACGCCGCCGTCCGGTTTCGGAATCTCCTTGCGCCGCACCGGTCTCGGCTGATACCGTCCTTCCCGAATGCTTTGCAACAGTTCTTCCTTGTGTTCCTTCAACCATGGCAGCGCCGCTTCGACGGTCATGCCGTCTATCCCCGGTGCGCCGTGGTTGCGTTTGACCTGCTTGTAGGCTTCGTTCAGGTTTTCCCTGTTCAGTATTGCCTCCAACAGGCCGCTTGCACCGCCTCGTTCTTTTCCTTCTCCAAGGCCGGTGCTCTGCGCTCCTGCATATCCTTCGCGTTCCACGCTATCTTTCTGCAGGCAGCCCTCGTTGCCTCGGTTTTCTGCTTTCAACGCGCCGTCCTCCTTCCGGTCTTTACTGGAGACTTACGATTGTTCGACCCTTCCCCTTGTCGGGTACTATGGTCTCGGCTGACTTCTTGCAGTTCGTTGTTACTGCGACTTTCGGATTGACCTACTCGTCGTCTGCAAGACCTCCCCGGGTAAGCGCAACAACCTTCCTCCCATGTAACCGCCACATTTACCGTACGGGTTTCGGGTAGCATTGGACTTCGTGTTGTTTTGCACACTTGTCCGACCCGTATCGGCCTACTATGTGATTTCTTTACGTCGGTTCGGGATTTTGCCCGCCAGAACTCCTCGCTCCGACATCCGGCTTCCTTCAGATTCCGCCTCGCGACGGACACCCTTGCCTTCGGCTAACGCTTCCTGCTACCGAGCGCGTAGTGGACTTGCACCACCAAGTTGTTGCCCATGCCGGGCGCACAAACAAAGGCGCTCCATCCTGCTCAGGAC
>CAVBFK010000397.1:0-2978 GCA_963594395.1 Lachnospiraceae bacterium | reverse complement strand
CCCACCTGATAGCCATAGCTGGGCGTTCCAAGGTAGCGCACAGGCTCTTGAATCGACTCGCCAAGCGCATGTGCCAGCTTCTTTCGGTCCGGGGCGTGGGTTTCGATGGTCATTAGTCTGACCTCCTTTTCTTGAGGTACTGCCATATACGCTCTGAACGGGATGAAAGTCAAGCAGATCTTTGCAGGATATGTGCCAAGCCACGCCTAGCACCTTCGATGTCGCCGGAGAGCGCCTGACCACGAAGGGTCAAGACGACATGCCGGGGTAGTTTGTTTCGGTACGCTCTCAAATGCCACAGGAATTCTTCTTTCGACATACGCCTTTCTCCCAAAAAAGGAAGAACCACGCCGGTGCTTGTGTGCCCGTGCGTGGCTCTTTGATTGTGTTTCGACAGGGTACAGTATAGCACAGGTGCTTACTCTATTTCTATCAAAAACACTATAGGATTCACGCGGGCACATGAATTTCCTGCAGCGCTTTGCCGTGAAGCAGGAACACATTTGCCGTGGTGTAGTTCAAGGACACTGCAATCTCCTCCCAGCGTTTATAGCACAGATACCGCAGTTCCAGGACAACCTGATACTCTGGCACAGTAACGGCTTTGATTGCAGCGGTGATTTCCTTTTTCAAATCCACCAGACGGTCGATGTCCTCGTTGATTTCTCGTTCCAAATCAATGATCTTCAGAATGGTATTTTCCATGTGCTGTTGATTCGGCGAAGAACTCCGTGGCATATCGCTTATGGTTGCCGTGGCCTTGGTTGCCAATGCTCGAAGATTAGACACCTGTTCCAGCTTGGCATCAATTCGCTGATCCAGCCGGTACGCCTGAGAAAGATACTCCTTTGCGTTCAAATCAAACACCTCACTTCGTATATGTCCTGCGGGTGTCTGCGTCCTCAATCGTGACGACACAGCCCTTTGCATAATTGTGCCTTATGCGCTTCCATAGCGCGTCCATGCTGGTAGCAACCATGATGCGTGACTCGCCGCCCCAGCTCACGATGTACATGTTCATGTAGCTGTCCTCTCAAGCTGTGCTTTTACGGCATCCATAAGTGCCGCTTGCGTCATGTCCTTGCGCTCAAGGGCGGCAAGTATCTGCTCGTCAATCGTGCCTTCGCACACGATGTGGTGTATCACTACGGTATCTGCCCGCTGCCCCTGCCGCCACAAGCGGGCGTTAGTCTGCTGGTAAAGCTCCAATGACCACGTCAGCCCAAACCACACCAGCGTATTGCCACCGGCCTGCAAGTTGAGCCCATGCCCGGCAGACGCGGGGTGTATGCAGGCCACGGGGATCCTTCCGGCGTTCCAGTCGGCAATGTCCTTGCTTGTCCTGATCTCGTGCACATTGAAGCGCTCTTTAATCCTCGCAAGGTCATGCTTAAACCAGTATGCCACCAGCACAGGCTGTCCGTTTGCCGCCTCGATTATATCCTCCAAGGCATCCAGCTTGCGTTCATGGAAGAACAGCGCCTGATGCTCTGAATCATATATGCCGCCGTTCGCCATCTGGCACAGCTTGCCAGTGAGGGACGCAGCGTTGACCGCGTCAATCTGTTCTCCGTGCAGCGATGTGACCAACTCGCGTTTCAGTTCGTCGTAAGTCTGTCGCTCCGCTTGCGAGAGTCTGACCGGCACACGGTTTGAAATGCACTCGGGCATCTGCAGAAAGTCCACGCTTTTCATGGAAATCGTGATATCGCCGATGAGTCCGTAAATCTCATCCTCCGCGCCAGGGCGGGGCTTCCATGAGAACACCTGCTGTGCGCTGCGGCGGTCCGGGACGAAGAACACCTCGCGGTACTTGGTAATGAATCGCCCCAGCCGTTTGCCCATGTCCAGCAGCCTAAATTCTGCCCATAAGTCCATTAAGCCGTTGCTACTGGGTGTGCCGGTTAAGCCCACTATGCGCTTCAACTTGGGGCGCACCTTCATAAGGGCTCGAAAGCGCTTTGCCTGATAGCTCTTAAATGAACTCAGCTCGTCTATTACCACCATGTCGTAATCGAATGGCAGTCTGCTCTGCTCGATAAGCCACGGCACATTTTCGCGGTTGATTATGTGAATCAATGTATTCTTCCTAAGTGCTTCCTTACGCTCGGCTTCTGTGCCCACGGCGACGGAGTAAGTCAGCCCATGCAGGTGATCCCACTTGCGAATCTCGCTTGGCCATGTGTCACGCGCTACGCGAAGTGGGGCTATTACCAGTACGCGGCTTATCTCGAAGCGTTCCAGCGCCAGCTCCTGAATGGCAGTTAGGACAATGCTTGTTTTGCCTCAACCCAAGCCCATATCCAGGAACACAGCGGCAACAGGGTGATTCAGAATGAACTGAATCGCGTAGGACTGGTATTCATGCGGAATGAACTTCATTGGGCATCACCTCCTTTTGCCTCGGAAAGCTCATCCAGCGCCCTTCCAATCTGCTCAGTACTGTCGATGACGAATACCTGAAAGCCCAATTGCTCTAGCTGTGCCTTGCGCATGCGTTGAAGCGGGCGAAGCGTTTTGCCGGGGGCTTTCAGTTCAGCGAATGCCACGCGGCCTTCGGGTAGAAGAATCAGTCTGTCCGGCACACCGGAAAGGCCGGGGCTAATCCACTTTGGGCATAGGCCGCCGTGCTTTCGGACGGCGGCTACAAGATGCTTTTCTATTTCTTGCTCTCGCATTTCTGATATTCCTCCCAGCATTCCAAGTAGACTTTGATGCACCCTTCTGATGCGCCTATTGCCTTAAGGCGTTTTAGTGTCCGCGTATGATTGCAGAGGTTGCATTTCAAATACGGATCTCCCATCAGTGAACGGGTAAGCACACCACGGTAGCTGTGCTCATGCAAGTAGTTACGCTTAAGATAGGTCAGAAAAAATATCTTGTGTTTCATAGTCATTTCTCCTCGGGTGTGTAGGTCGTGTATGTCGCTCGTAAAACTTCCCTATAGGCTATTTTTCACTGTTTTTTCTCTATAGGAG
>CAVBFK010000396.1:0-3065 GCA_963594395.1 Lachnospiraceae bacterium | reverse complement strand
CTTTTATTTGCGGCATGGGTTTAAGAAAACGGCTGTCATGGAAGGAAACGACTACTATTATTTAAGGATTCTTACTGGAAATAAACATGGGTAATACCGTAACCGCTCAACATTCCGCCGTCTTGAACTGCTTTTGCATGGCATCTGACCAGGGCAGAAGGTCGTCTATGGGGCATTCGGGCTTGCTGGCTTGGCGCTGCTGCAGGGTGGCCAGGAGATGGCGGAGGTAAGTTTCAGGGTTCAGGTGGTTGGCTTTTGCCGTTTCGAGAATGGTGTAGAGGACGGCCGTGGCTTCTGCTCCTTCCGGGGTGTCGCAGAACAGCCATCCTTTGCGACCGACCACCAGCGGGCGAATCGCGTTTTCGACCTGATTGTTGCTGAGTTCCACTTCGCCGTGGTCGAGAAACGCGCACAGGTATGCCTTCTGGTTGAGGGCGTAGGTGATTGCGTCTTTCAGTTTGCCGGACGGACGGGTGAGTGTTTCGATCCACTTGTAATAAGCTTCGACAATCGGCTGCGATTTCTCGCGGCGTTTGGCGAGACGCTCTTCATCGCTCAGGTCAGCAAAATTTCTTTCCATGGCAAACAAGCGGTTGCAGTAACGGTATCCTTGCGCCGCCGTTGATTTTTCGCCGATTTCGCCTTTCGGCATTGCCTCACGCCATTTGCGCTGCATATGTGCCCAGCATCCGGCGCGGACGATTTTGTTCAGTTTGTTGTATCCGCTGTAGCCGTCCGAAACGACGATTTTCTCGTAATCGCCCAGAAAAGCGACCGCACTATCGCCGTTTCGGTTGTCCCGATACTCGAATATCCGCAGTTGGACGGCTGCACGTTTGCCGCTTACGTACACCCACATCCGCGACTGTGCCGTCGGCGCCCGACCTTCCTCCTTGAGCACTTGAAGCACCGTTTCGTCCGCGTGAATCACGCCCTGCTTCAGCAATTCTTCCTTGATTCGCTTCCACAGCCGGCGGAGATAGTGGTTCGCCAGCGTAATCACCCAGTTCGCCATCGTGTTGCGCTTCAGTGGAAGGCCGTAACGCTTCCAGATCTGCTCCTGACGATACAGTGGCAAGCCGTCTGCAAATTTGCGGACGATGACTTCCGTGGCCAGCGAGGGCGAAACGTAGCTGTTCGGAATCAACGCAGCCGGTGGATCCGGCATGATGATCGGCGTGTCGCCATACTGATTCGCAAAATCCACGTCAGCGTAGACCTTCATGCAGTAGGTCACCAGCACTGCTTTTGCAGGCGTGTATTCCACTTCTTTGCGGATTTCCTTCTCACCGATGCACTTTAAAGGTTTGCCGTTCGCGTTCACCTTTTCCGCTTCCGGCAAATCAACCACGCGTTTCTCCTGCTCAAGATTTTTAAATTGCTCCTCTTTCGTCCGCTTCGGTCTGCGCTTGTGCTCCGCAACGGTGATTTCTTTGCTTGCAGCATCATTTTCCGCTTCCAAGGCTGCCTGATTCTTCGAGGATTCCTCGTCAAACATGCCGAGCTGCTGCGCTTCTCCGCTCAGCACATACCGGCTCTTTTCACTGCGCTGTCCGAAGCGTGCACGCTGCGCATTCGCAAGCATCTGCTCCAGTTCGCGGATGCGTTCATCTTGCTTTTGAATGTACGCGCACTGCTCTTCGTTTTGCTTCGTCACTTTCTCCAGCGATGCCTGCATCATGGCCATCTGGTTCTGCATTTCTTTCAGAACCGCTCTGGGTACCATATCCGTTTTGACCATGCTGCTCACCGCCTTTCCTGTCTGTATAATTCGACAAGCGGCGGAAAAAATCCTTTTGGTTTCAAAAACTTAACATTAGCAAATTTCGGCTGCTTTCCCCGATTTGAAGGCCTTGGATTGCTCGATGGATAATCCTTCCATGAGCCAACGGAATTCCTGTTTCGTCAGGTTTTTAAGTTCATTCGGATTTCTCGGCCATTGAAAACGCTTCTCTGCCAGACGCTTGGTCAACAGTACGTGCCCTGTTCCGTCCCAGTATAGTGCCTTGATCCGGTCGGCTTTGCGTCCGCAGAAAAGAAACAGTGATTCTTCCGTCAGTTCCATCCCGTATTCCAGCCTGACCAGCGCGGCTAGGCCGTCTATCTGCTTGCGCATGTCGGTGTATCCGCAGCGGATATAGTAATTCTTGACGCCGCTAAAGTCTAACATTCGCTCGCCAGTGCTTTCATGAGCGCTGTCAGCTGCTCAACCGGCGTCCCGCACGGCATTTCCACCGACAGATTGCCGTACCGGAGCGTGATTCTGTCCTGCATCTGCGAATTTTTACACTGCTCTGCTGCATCCCGAAGCTGATGCGGATCAATCTTCACCAGCTGTCCGGCAGGCTCTGACTCCGACGACCTGGTTACTCCGCCCGCCTGTGCCGTGGCATTTTCATCCCAGCTTACTTCCGCCAGGCATAACCGTTCCCAACGGTAATACGTCTTCGAAGAAATATGATTCTCTGCGCACCAAGTCGTGACCGGCATTCCGCTCGTCCTGCATGCCAGGATGCGCTGCCGCCACTCCGTTAACCGTGCCATATGCCGTATCGACACTACATCCATACTCTCGCCCCCGATTGTCAAATGTGTCTTGGGATTCCGTGAGAATCTCTGAGTGTCTACGAGAATCTTTGAGATTCTCCGAGATTCAAATCAGATATCTCATTCGGAGCCAATGTCCGGAACCTTCGACCCATTATCTCATGCCGTCCCCCAATTTGCACTACGGGGGTCTATTGAGCGGTTACATTGTTCCGTGTTCGAACAAGCGAGACTTCGAGAAACTCTATGGCAAGAATGACAATGTTGAGTTTCTCGAGTTTCCTATGTATATTGCAACTTCTGCGAAGGTTGAAATGAGTTTGCCATTCCATGATGATACGTTTGATATGGCGTATGTCGGAACGCTGAATCAACAGGATCGTAATCCAGAGCATTTGCTTGAGCTGCTGACGGCTGTGCAAAAGTACTTGCCCTATGTCCGCCTTCATATCTGGGGCAAGGCGGAGGACGTTCAGGATGTGCTTATGCATTATCCACAGCTTGTGCAATATCACGGT
>CAVBFK010000395.1:0-3160 GCA_963594395.1 Lachnospiraceae bacterium | reverse complement strand
TGCCATTGTTGCAGCGGTTGTGGCTGTCGTTGCGGCAGTAGTAGTTACATGCGGTACTGCTGCCCCTGCAATAGCGGTTGCTGGAACGGGAGTCATTAGCGGTATTTCTGCTGGAGCAACTGCTACAGCTGCGGCAGTAGGTGCCACAGCAATGGCTGTGACTGGCGCATTCACTGTTGCTGCCGTAACGACTTATGCCGTAGAAAAAGAAGCTGAACGTCGCCTCCGCCCCAATAATACTGTTTATCGTCTAGTTGATGCTAATGGCGTCACTCAATATGTTGGACGCACTACCAATGTCCCGGCTCGAATGGCTGCGCATAGTGTTAATCCTTATCGCGCCAATTTGGAGTTTGTTGTAATTGGTAGCGGGTTGAACTACTATGAAGCAAGAGGTCTCGAACAAATTGCCATGTTGTTTTACCATACTATCAATACTTCCAATAGAATGAATAATCAAATCAATGGAATTAGTCCCGGAAATCGTCTTCTTAATACCTATATGGAAGCAGGACGAGGAGTATCTGCGTACCTTGAGAACCAGGTAACTAATGAGATTTTGTATTGGACAGGTAGATAATATTGTTAAGCCTCAAGCATTCTACAACAACATTCGTCATCATGTGCATTCATGATGACGAATGTTGCAGGAGTTATATACAATATTGGAGGTACCATGATGTTGAATTCATTCTATCGTTACCACGACTCAGAACTGGCAAACGATGTTCGTAGTGAGTATATTGATTTGCTTCATCGAGGACGTGAAGGCGTAGAAGCAACAGAAAAACTCATTGATGATTTTGCTGCTGTACTACATGATGAAGATGATGCACCAGTATTTTGGTTCAGTTTGGCTGATTTGCAATGGGATTTAGGTAGACTTGAAGAAACCGTGAAGTACAACGCCATTTTACATATCGATAGATTGCTTGAAGATTATGTGATTCAAACCAATACAATTAAAAGCAGTGGGCAGCTAATTAACGAACTCGTTGATTTCAAGAAAAAGTTATTGTCGCCATTGCCTCAGAAAAAACAGATCAGACAGTACCGACTATATCATACAGAATGGAAGATTGGTGATGTTTTTGCCTACTGTTTGGATGGCATGGGCGTGGGATATCCTGACTTTCATGGTATGTATATGTACTTCGTTGTAAAGGGCACAGAGCTATGGTATCCTGGACATACAATTGAAGTGCTCCCCTTGTCAAGTACAATTTTGATTTGGTTAGGGTAAAATTTGGAGAAACTGTGGTATACTCTTGTTGCTTGGATGGAGGATAGGGCAACGCTGAGGAGCGACCTGAGCGCCAGTCCAAGTCACGGGAGGGCGGCACGCTGTGTCGTCCTTTTTTCGCGCGAAGCGCGGCTGCCCTTCCGTGCGCAAGCGTTAAACCTCAGGGTCCGGGGTGGAGCCCCGGGAAGGATTCTTGTCGTACACAGGCAGCGGATAAATACCCGTCTGCAGGTACTTGTAGTATTCGCTGGGCGTCAGCTTGAGCAGATCCCACTGCCCGCGATCATTGTTGTAGTAATCCATCCAGTCATCAATCCGTGCCGTGACGTCTTCGAAGGTTTTGCAGGCGGCAATCATGTCGGAGATTTCGTCCTTCATGTGGCCGAAGAAGCTTTCCTGTGGCGCGTTATCCCAGCAGTTGCTGCGCCGCGACATGGACTGCACGAATTTCGCATCTTTCAGCTTCTCGATGAACGCGTAGCTGGTGTAGTGGCAGCCCTGATCGCTGTGAACGATGGTCTCGTTGTCCAACGTGCAGCCGTGCTCGGCAATGAGACGATTCACCGTTTCCAGCACGAAATCCACCTTCAGGCTCAGACTGACCTTGTAGGCCAGAACTTCGTGCGTGTAGGCGTCGAGAATCGTGGACAGATAGCACTTTTCGCCTTTGCCGAAAAACAGATACGTGATGTCCGTCAGCAATACCTTTCTGGCACCACGCTTGAAATCCCTGTTGACAACGTTCTCCGCGACCGTGTTGGTGGCCAATGCCTTGGCCATCCGGCGATACGGATTGGCCTTCCGGATCGGGCACTTAAGACCGTATTTGTGCATCAGTCTGCGGATTTTCTTCACGTTCATGATGATTCCGGGCTTGTGAAGCAACCGCATGTGGATTCCACGGGCACCTTTGGCGTAACCGCGATACTGATAAGCCTCCAAGATCAGATGAAAATCACGGCAATCGGCGTCTTCGCGTGCCTTTCGGGCATCTTCGCTGTCACACCACCTGTAGTAACCGGAACGGGAAACGCCGGCGATTTCGCACATCGTGCTGATTTTGAGAAGATTGTTATCCCGCATTGTAGCTTCGCGAATCAGGGCAAACTTTACTTCTGGCGCTGCTTGGATTCCCATTGTTTCTGCGCCTCCAAATCTGCCACACGAATTTTTTTTAAAAACTCCACCTCCTGACGCGTGTAGGCCAGCTCGTGTTCCAAACGTTCGACTTTCGCCGTAAGAGTCTGCTCCTTAGTCTCCTTCGCAGGCTTGCGTCTGTTCTTCTCACGAAGATCCACAAACCCTTCCTCGCGGTCGGCTTTCTCGCGAAGCTTCCGGGCAAATCCCCAAAGGCGGGCATTGCCGAGAATTTCCGGATCGATGCCGTGCTCCTCGAAAATCTGTCGCATGGGAATGCCGTTGATGAGCCGTTCATAGGCCATGCGCTTGAATTCCGGCGTAAAACTGATTCTGCCACCTTTGACATCGACGACATACGGACTGCAGCGGAGCTGAGCGACCTCCTCCGCACTTAATGGTTTCTTGGACATTGTGTGCTCCTTCCTGTCTTGACAGGTTCGAGCACTATTATACCAAATACACCGGCGTAGAACGCTCACAGCACAAGGCTTTACTGAAATTTTTCACTGTCCGCAGACCGGGGTTTCACCAGAAAACCGGGATGTCCACGGATTGGGGTTTCAGCAAAGCGGCCGTTCGTGGCCTGAATGTCCACAACACAGGGTTTCGCGGAAATCCGCTGTCCACAGTCTGGGGACGGTACTGGTTTAGTCCTGTCCACAGAACGGGAATGTAGCATCCGCCTAACCAAAGCCCGTGTCCATTCTACGGGGTATAGTTTATTTCCTCGACTATCTTAAAAATGTACTGATTCCAACACTTCATCAGGGTGATATC
>CAVBFK010000394.1:0-3235 GCA_963594395.1 Lachnospiraceae bacterium | reverse complement strand
GAAGCAGTACAGGCTGTCACAGGGAGCAGCCCTGGTAAAGGCCTGTGAAGAAAGCAGCCTGCAGATCCGGGAATAAAGATGTTATATCGTCTTGTTATCACGCGACGCATTCACCTGCTCGGCGATGACGCGGATTACCTCCTTGACATCCAGTGGCTTTGCAAGGTGCGCATTCATGCCAGCCTTTTTCGTGGCGATTCTGTCCTCGGCAAAGGCATTGGCAGTCATGGCGATGATGGGAACACTCTTGGCATCCGGTCTGTCCATGGCACGAATGCGGCGGGTTGCCTCATAGCCGTCCATTACGGGCATCATGATGTCCATGAGGATGGCAGAAATTTCGCCTGGCTCGGATGCAGCAAACGCATTAGCAGCCTCCTCACCGTTGTGCGCGGTGATTGTTCTGACGTTTGCATTTTTTAAAATAAACTGCGCAATTTCAAGATTGATGTCATTATCCTCGGCCAGGATAACCGTTTCGCCGGCAATGGAAGCATTCTCTGCGTTGTCCTGCATTGCATCCGCGTGTTCTGAAAAATCCACATCAAACGGTATCTGAATGGTAAACGTCGTGCCGACATCCTTCTCGCTCTCGCAGGCGATCGTGCCGCCCATCTTCTCTGCAAGACTCTTTGCAATGGACAGTCCCAGCCCTGTGCCGCCGTATTTGCTGCGTGCCGAGGTGTTCTCCTGCCGGAAAGGCTCGAAGAGGAGCTTTTGAAACTCCTCGCTCATGCCGATGCCTGTATCACGGATAACAGACTCAATCACGGCAGTGCTGCCGTCAAACGACAGCTCGCGGCAGGTGACATAAACCTTGCCGTGCGGTCGGTTGTACTTAATGGCATTGCTTAGAATGTTCAGGATCAACCGCTTAAAGTGTATCGGGCTTCCGATAAATCGCGTATGCTGTATGTTGTGGTCTTCTTTGATTTCGACGGTCTGCTCCTCGGCCATCTTTTCAACGACCGTAAATACTTCATAGGATATGGTCGCAAGATCGAACGGGACATGCTCCAGTGTTACCTCACCGGATTCGAGTTTGCTCATATCGAGTACTTCATTGATGAGCTCAAGCAATATGTTGGAGGATTCGCGTGCCTTGCGCTGGCACTCCCTCACTTTTTCAAGGTCCTCGCCGTAATAGTCCGCCATGTCCAGCATCCCGCGAATGCCGTTGAGCGGCGTGCGAACATCGTGGCTCATACGCTGCAGGAACTCAGTCTTGGCCTTGTTGGCTTTCTCCGCCGTCTCTGCGGCGGTTTTGAGCTGCTGGCGATAGGCCTGCTCCATCTCGCGGCGCTTTTTTTCGCCCTCCAGCTGTGCGCGGACGATGTCGTCGGTATTCTGATAGCCCAGAATTGCCTTGGTGCCCTCGTTATTCACGCGGCTGACGGTGTACTGGTAGTAATGTGTTTCGTTGTTGAAAATGCTGCGGTAGTTGCCGGTGAATTCATTATCCACCGCAAGGCGCTTGCGAAAGCTCCCGACCGTGAAAATTTTGCTGGTCTCTTCTCGGTCCTCGGGGGACACCACGTTCTCGAGCCAGTTGCCGAGAATGACGTCAAATGGGAACTCACGCCCTATGCCCTCGTGCTGCACGTCCACATAGCTCGTGTCCAACTTCAGTATCTTCACAGTTTCCTTGTTAAGGTCAACCAGATAGACATTCTTGAAGTTGTGCGCCAGCGCGTTTGATATCATCAGCTGCTCCTGCAGTTGTTCGCGGTAGCGCAGCTCCTTTTCCTTCTCGAGGGTAACGTCTCTTGCGGCATAGATGGCGGATAGGACGCGTCCCGCCTCATCGCGCTTTTTGACAATGAATCTGGACTCAAACCACTTGCCGTAGGGTGCGCGGTACTCCGTCACGAGAGTCGTATTCGCACCAATGCGGTCGGAAAGCGTCGCGAGGTCGATAAATTCCCGCATCCTGTCGATGTCGTCCGAATGCATGTAAAACCGGAGCACATCCTCCATGACCGCATCGAAGTTGCCCTCATCCTTGCCTCCCACGACGGTCTGCATTGGGGAATTCGTCTGAATGATCTTATATCCGTGAGTTTTAAGGTCGGCCTCCATGATGGTCGTATAGATGGTGGCAAGTGCACCAATAACCTCTGCATGCTCTGCGGCCTGTTGTGCCGCACGGTCGCGCTCGGCCTCCTCATCGATGCACTTCGCCATGGAGATGGCGGTAATTCTGTCATCGGAGCATTCCGTGCAGATGATGTGCGTTTCAATATAGTGGACCTTGCCGTCATCCCCGTTTTGCGGGTGGCGCAATGTAAGCTCCTTTTTCCCATGAAGGAAGGCTGCAACGACCGCTTCTTTATTAAACAGCGACAGAAATGCCCCTGCCGCTTCGGAATCGGGTATTGTCGATGCGCCTATGTTAACAAGATCATCGATGACGCCGGATGGCGGGGTCGTCTTATTGAGAAAGTTGTCATATTCGAGCATTTCGTAATGGTCGCTGGTGTAATCTATATTGATCACCAGCGGATAGACGATGCCCATCGCCTGAGCGTAGTGATGAACCTGAATATTTCTCTGCCTTTCTTTTTCATAGGCCTTCAGCAGTGCTTCCTGCTTTTCCTGCTGTTTGAGCCTGGCAAAGACGGTTTCCTTAATATTATAAACCACGCTGGCACAGCAACCTACTTGACCGATGGGATAGGCCTCCATATGCAGATATACTCCAAACTCTTCGGAAATGTCATCAACAGCGACACTTTTGCCCAGATAAGCGGCCTCGTAATAAAATTTAAGCCATTTGCGGTCAGCATTCGGAAAAATCTCATAGAAACGATGACCAATAAGCTGATCGAGTGTTTTCCTGTCAAGCCGTGCTAATTCCGCATTGGCATAGAGAAACGTCCAGTCAATTGGCTGACCCTTGTCATCCAGTTCAACTCGAATCGTACAATAGCCGTGGATTTCACCTTTGTCGATGCGTGTGGTGTCAGTCATTCCCAGCATATGATTTCCCCCTCTCCTTACAAAAAATGTGTAAACTCACTTAATTTAATATAAAACATATAAACGCACAAATGCAACCATTTCTGCAAATGTACCTTGGTTGTTTACACCGCTTACGGTGCCTCCTGTGCCACTGCAGCCGTCGGAGCAAGAGAAAGTGATAACACCATTGCAAGAATAATACTTAATAATCTCCTGTTCATTCGTAAACGTCTCATAGCTGGTACCCTATGCGGCGCCATGTTCAGATGAGATA
>CAVBFK010000393.1:0-3624 GCA_963594395.1 Lachnospiraceae bacterium | reverse complement strand
ACATTGGCTTCAATCTCGGCATGGTCGAAAAAATATTCCGAGGTGCTCATCTGCATTACGCATCCAGAGGCTGATGGCACTGATTTGGCTTGTGAAGGGTCGTTTTATACAAGCGATGCCACAAGCTCTGGCATTTATATGTGGAGTCATATTGGTGGAGCAGTCGGAGGGAGCCGAGCGGTGCTCCATTGTGACTTGACGCACAACATGGCCACCGCGGAAGCGTGGAAAATGCCGACCACCTACCATGCACCAAGCGAGACCGACCGACGGATTTATAGGTGGTATGAACCGGAGGAAGCATATATCAATTCATTCTTTTTCAGGCCGTATTCAACGAAATATATTAATTGGCCGGAAGGGACAAGAATTCAAATTTATGTGGCGAATGTGGAGGAATGAACATGAGACCTAAAATCAACATCAACGGCATCACCCGCGACATGACGGACGAGGAAATTGCCGAACTCCAGAAGATGGAAGCCGAGCACCCGGCGGTGAAGTCCACCGAGGAAGAGCTGGCCGAAGTCAAAGCGGCGTTTGAGGCCTACAAGGCTCAGGTGGAAGCCGAGAAGGAAGAAAATGACGCGGCACTGATGGAGGTAGCCTCTCTGGTGAGCGAGCTGAGCACACGTGCAGACGAGCACGAGGAAGCCATCATGGAGCTGGGGGACGTGGTGAGCGAATGAGAATGATTTGCGATAACGGCTCAAAACGCAACATGAATCCTGAAGAAGAATCATATTTCAGCATGCATCCATCAAACTTTCCGACAGAAGATGAACTTAAAAAAATTCTCAAACAGCCGGAAGTTCAAAAGAATCTGGAGCTTGAAGGAATGGCCAACATAACGAACTTTTGTGTTCAAAGGAGGTGAAGCAGGATGGCAAAGATCTATTATCGGTGGATTAAAGCAGGGAAGAAGACCATTGACGACGTTCCCGCGATGTGGCGGGAGGAAGTTCAGAAGATGCTGGATGCGGACGAAAACTAACTAAAATGACACTAAAAAAAAGAGGCCACTGCAAAAGCAGTAGCCTCCCGCTGTCAATCATGGGCAAAGCGCACACGCAGCGCTTCCTGGAGCACCTGCGAGCAATTAACCCCGTTTTTCTGCACAAGGCGATCCATCCACGCAGGAATGGAGACGTTCTTTCGCACGGCACGGGTATCCGTTGCCATGCGATAGGCTTCCGTGTCCACGGGTACGAATGTAGTCACAGCACCGGCGGGCACTTCCAGTGCTTCTGGCGCGGTGGGTGCAGGAATGGCTTGATGCTCATCCTCCAGCACACATAGACAACCGTGCAGTGCATCAGCGATCATTTCCAGTGTTTCCGGCAGGTCAGTGCCTGACGTAGCACAGCCTGGAACATCAGGGACAACGGCGCGGAAGCCACCTTCTTCCTTGCGGACAAGATACGCAGTATAGACAGATTTCAAAGACAACACCTCATTTCAATCCACGCCCCACGTAAGGAGCGGCACCGCTTCCAATTATACACAACATTAAGTAGAAACCAAGTGACTTGCGCAATATTGTGTAAAAATTTTTATCTCGTTGGACAAGCGAAACCCATACACAAGCGAAAATGAGTATTAGAAAGGGGTGAGTGCCCTTGAACCTATCCTTTGAAGAAAAAGAGCTCTTGCGGAAAATTGTCCTCTGCTTGTGCCGCAAGTATGGTTTTAACAACCTGACCACCGATTGGGATGAAAACGAATGCAACCGGAACGAAAATGGAGAATTTGCAGAAAAGCCAGGTAGTGAAGCAGAAGAAAGCGAACTTGACACATTGCAGAAGACTATCCTGCATGGTATAATGGGTGTGGGTGTGTCCGTGCATGCAAAGGCACGAATGAAAGAGCGCGGCATTGAGCTTCCACAGGTGATTGATGCTGTGAAGAATCCTTTGCAGATCGAACCGGTTAAAACAGATGAACTAGGCAGAAAAAGTGTGAAGTTCATCGGAAAACAAGCAACAGCTTGTTTCAATCCAGATAGCGGGAATCTGATTACCGCATGGGCGACGGGGCATCAACTGCGTAAGAAGTACGGAGGTGGCTGAAGTGTTTACAGAAAAACAGATTTCTTTCATGAAGAAGTTGGGGATTCGTGCTCATTTCGACGCCCCGACGGATGATGAAGTAATTCTGATTGAAGACCAGGTTTCTTCCTGCCTGCAAGAACATGGCTTCGATAAAGACTATATGCCCACGGCAATCGGGACGATCTGTGAGTCTATTCTGGATGAACTTGCTGAAATTCCATAACATAGCAAAGCATAATATTTTCTTGCTCCATCCCATTCAGGGGTGGATTTTTTGTACCCATATTCAAAGGAGGTCATCGCATGAAGAAGAGCTATGTGCAGTTTTCCAAACGCATGACCGTTGTCGCTGTGGTGGCCGCCGTGATCATCGCCGCCGCCACAGAATTGATCCTCTGGCAGATGGATGCCGCGGATGGCATTGTGGAGGTCTGCAAGGCGATGCTCATGTTCTCCGGGCTGGTATTCGTGGCTTACTGCGGCAATTCGGCCGTAGAAAAATGGGCGCTGTCCCGATATGGGGATAGCACCACAACAACATCATCCGAAAACGGATAAAACAAAGGAGGAAAGATCTATGGATTGGACAGACATTTTGGTGGCTTTGATTGGTGTGCTGGGCACGGTTCTGACGGTGGTGATCACCTACGCGCTCAAAAAGTACGTCAACCCCTGGCTGGAGCAGAACGACCTGACGGACGCGGCCGAAATCGTGGTAAATGCCGTAGAGGCTCTGCTGGGTCGCTACACTGGGGACGACAAGTGGCAGTTAGCTTTGGAAAAGATGGAGGCGCTGGGCTGGAATGTGGATGCTCAGCAGGTGGTAGATGCACTCAAGGCCGCATGGCAAAAACTCAATCTTCAGCAGATCGAAGCAGGCATAAAGGAGGCCACGACAACCACCAACAAGGAGGATACGGAGGATGTACAAGCCGAAACATGACTACCGCAACAGCGAGATGGACGTGCTGATTGGCGAGTGGGTGCATTCGGAGCTAGATCGCGCAATTCTGCGGTGAAAACTCTTGGACAAGGCGACCTATGAGCAGATCGCCGAAGAGGTGGATCGCTCTACCAAGTGCGTCAAAGGCCGCTATAAGACGGCTTATTTGGCACTTTTCCGTCACTTCTGATTGTGTTTCAGGCAGAATGATGATAAAATAATCGTAGGCCATGGAGGCCGAACCTCATCATCCACTGTTCACGTGCTACAACTCCTCATCTTGTCACGCAGAACCTTGACCCCTGCTTGCATCGCAGGGGTTCTTTTTTTGTGCCTTTTTGGCCTCTCTTAGGGATTTTTTTCTGCTGTCTGACTGTTTTATCATAAGATTAGGAGGTGGCGTATGTATGGGATGCAGGACATACCAGGGCGTGATGCTCCGGCATTTTTTGAATCCCGTTTTGAATCTTTGAACCCCAATTTGAATACGTAAAAAACAAAGGAATGTGTAAAATATGTGTCATGGCGCAAAAAAGAAAACCCCTTGAACCTTTACGATTCAAGGGGAATATCATGTACACCATTAGGGACTCGAACCCTAGACACCCTGATTAAGAGTCAGGTGCTCTA
>CAVBFK010000392.1:0-4657 GCA_963594395.1 Lachnospiraceae bacterium | reverse complement strand
TCATTATGCCGACCTGTGGCGCAAGTGCTTTGACGAGCGCTTCACTGCCGACAGCTGGGCAAAATCCGACCCGCGCCTTGCAAGCAGCCGTTTCAGTTCTCTGACTTCGGAGTGGACATGGAACACGCCCCTGCGCACGGACTATGAGCGGCGGCAGGCACTCGTGGAGATCGATGTGCTCACCGCCATGGCGCTCGGCATGACGCTGCAGCAGCTCAAAACCATTTACCGCATCCAGTTCCCTGTGCTGCAAAGCTACGAGGCAGACACATGGTACGACGCAAACGGCCGCATCGTCTTTACCAATAACCGCAGCTTGACCGGCGTAGGCTTCTCCCGTCCCGAGTTCGAAAACCCCGGCGCTGTACAGCCCACCGTGTGCGGCAGTGCCCCCTGGGACGGCACCGTGAAAAACGCCCCTGCCGGCTATGTGTTTGCCCGCACCATCACCGACGACACCCAGCCCGGCGGCCCCGTGCAGCGCACCATCCAGTACGTCGCGCCCTTTGATAAATGCGACCGCGAGCAGGACTACGAGACCGCGTGGAAGTTCTTTGAGGAAAAGTACGGGGAACATAACTAAAAGATCTCACCCATGAGGAGGATACGAGTATGCTGCCATCCATCCTTGCCAAGCAACTGGAGA
Source organism: Lachnospiraceae bacterium (assembly GCA_963594395.1). Lineage (GTDB taxonomy): Bacteria > Bacillota > Clostridia > Christensenellales > Aristaeellaceae > CAKUFA01. The sequence goes on along the minus strand of CAVBFK010000392.1, from coordinate 4,011 downwards.
AAGGCATAGGGGAATATATCAAGACCACCTTTCCCATGACGAATGCACCCTTCCAGGGGTCGGTTCAGCAGATGCTTCAGCAGCCGGGCGCCGTTTATCATACGCCCTATGTTGCCGTGCGCCTGCCCTTCCGCGTGGCAGATCAAATGCCTGCCTGTTTTGAGGCGATTCATCCGGCCTATCTCCCTTATGTGCATCAGCAGAAGGCATTTGAGCGGCTGACGGGGGAGGATGGCAGATCTACGCTGATTGCAACCGGCACAGGTTCCGGTAAAACGGAGTGCTTTCTGTATCCGATTCTGGAGTACTGCTATCAGCACCGCGGAGAGCGCGGCATCAAGGCGCTGATCATCTACCCGATGAACGCGCTGGCAACCGACCAGGCCAAGCGCATTGCAGGGCTGATTTACCATAGCCCGGAGCTGCGTGGCAATGTGACGGTTGGCATGTACGTCGGCGGACAGGAGCAGAGGTCGTCCTATATGATGAGCGAGGACGGCGTCATCACCGACCACGATACCATGCTGAACAGCGCACCGGATATCCTGATGACCAACTACAAGATGCTGGACTATCTCCTGGTGCGCCCTAAGGATGCCGCGCTGTGGCAGGATAACAGCTCTGAAACCCTCAAGTATATAGCGGTAGATGAGCTGCACACCTTTGACGGCGCCCAGGGCACGGACCTTGCCTGCCTGCTTCGCCGCCTCAAGCACAGGCTCGGCATTAATCCCGGGTATCTATGCTGCATCGGTACATCGGCAACCATGGGCATGAAGGAGAATAACAACAGCATCCTCGACTATGCGAAGGAAATCTTCGGCGAGCCCTTTGACCGCGATGCCGTCATCACAGAGGACCGACTCAGTGCACAGGAGTTCTTTGCGGGATTGGAAGCAACGGAGTTTGCAATGCCGTCCGCTCAGCAGGCGCAGGAGTTGGAACGTCTCGCGGAAGAGGATGAACAGTCCGGCTACCTTCGTGCCGCGGTGAAGGACTGGTTCCCGGATTTTGACCTCGATGCGCTTTCAGACGAGGGAAGGATCCGCCTGGGGGAGCTGCTGATGCATCACAGCTTTATGCAGGCTGTGATTCACTTGACCGGCGGAAATTATTATCAAGCTCCGGCCATTGTGGAGGCGCTGGAAACGCATTATCCGCTCTTAAAGTCCCTGACAGATGCATCAGTGGTGATGGACTCCCTTTATGCGTTGATTTCGCACGCCAGAACCGGCAAGCAAGGAAAACTGCGTCCATTTTTGAATGTGCAGGTACAGCTTTGGATGCGCGAACTACGCCGCCTTGTGGCGAAAGTAGATGGCGAATCAATTGTGTATGAAATTGCGCATGACCTGAACAGCCAGCAGGCGAAGCAATATCTTCCTGTTGTAAACTGCCGTGACTGTGGCCTGACCGGCTGGGTATCTGTTTTGAATGAGCGTCAAAACGCCACCATGACGCACCTCGAATCTTTCTATAACATGTATTTCAAAGCAGATGAAAAGGTAGTCATGATGTTCCCCATGCGCCATGAGGAGCGTATACCGGGGATGATTCCGGCTTGGATCTGTCCGGATTGCCTGCATGTGAAGCCGTTTGAAGACGGAGGCTCCGAATGTGTGAGCTGCGGCGCGGAAATGGTATCCATCATGATTCCCAACCCGATTAAAACATCCGGCACCAAGGAGCATAAACAGTATATCTGCCCGTGCTGCGGAAGCCGCCGAGGACTTTCTTTGATGGGTGTCCGCGGTGCAACAGAGATCAGCGCAAGCATTTCGCAGATGTTTGCATCCCGCTTTAACGATGATAAGAAGACGCTAGCCTTCTCCGATAATGTACAAGACGCCGCCCACAGAGCCGGCTTCTTCAATGCACGCACCTGGCGCTTCGGCCTTCGGACGGCCATTCAAAAATACTGCGCCGAAATGGGCGCAGGGAAAAGTCTTGCAGCGTTTCAGGAGGGCTTCCTGCAATATTGGCATGAGCATATGACAGCCGAGCAGTTTGTCAGCTTCTTTATTGCGCCGAATATGACGTGGATGCATGCCTATGAGGACATGATCGAAAAGCGCAAGTTCGGCAATGATAAGCGCGCCAAAACATTGATGGGCGAAATTGAACAGCGCATCAAATATGAAATCATGCTGGAATATGGCTTGGCAGGAAGAATCGGACGTACGCTGGAGAAGTCCGGGTGTAGCGTCATTTCCTTTGCTACGGAAGATATATGCCAAATGGCAGACGCCGTTCAAATGCGGACAGTGAATGAGCTTGGCGTGCTGACAGGGGAAAGCATAGAGACTTTCCAACGTATGGTTCTTGGTTTCCTTAACCTCATGCGGATGAACGGCGCTTTTGCGGATGAGGTGTTTGATGCCTATACGGTCAACGATGGTCAAAGCTATTTGCTTTCTAACGACAAAAACCGCTGGCTTCCCGGCTTGCAATCCGGCCGTAATACGCCTCGCTTTTTAGCGGAGGATATTGGAGGAAAGACAAGCTATAACTTTGATCTGCCAACCTCCAATAAATATGCTGATTGGATTGAATTATGCAGTGAAGAATTCTTTGTAGAAAAAAACAACTTCAAGATGATCGGCAAGTTCATCCTGGACGAAGCAGTAAAACGCACGGTTGTACTGGTGGTGCCTTCTTCTCCGGAATATAAAGTTTACGGATTGAATAAGGAGCGCGTATTTATTACCGATGAAGTGGTGCAAATGCGGTGCGAAAAATGCGGCTCAGTATACGCTGTTTCAGCGGAAAATGCGGCGCTTTGGGAAGGTGCGCCTTGTTTGCGCACAAGCTGCGGCGGGACGCTTGCTGCCTTCGAGACGGGAGATATTAATTATTACGGCCGCTTGTATTCTTCCGGCGACTTAGCGCGCATCAACGCAAAAGAGCATACGGGCTTACTTGAACGGCCGGATCGCGAACAGCTGGAGAGTGACTTCAAGCGCGGGAAGGATACGCAGGAGTTCTGGGATCCGAATGTCTTATCCTGCACGCCCACCCTTGAAATGGGCATTGATATCGGAGACCTGTCCACGGTGATCTTGTGCAGCATGCCGCCGGCACAGAGCCAGTTTCTGCAGCGTGCCGGTCGGGCAGGACGTAAAGATGGCAATGCTTTAACATTGGCTGTTGCAAATGCCAAACCCCATGATTTGTACTTCTATGCAGATCCCTTGGAGATGATCGCAGGCAATGTAACACCGCCAAAGATCTTCCTGCGTGCATCCGCCGTGCTGGAACGTCAGTTTGTGGCATTTTGCATGGATTCCTGGGTGAAAAAAGGAATTTCGGAAAAAGAAATCCCTGCAAAGGTCGGTGAAGTGCTGAAGAAGCTGGATGCAAGACCTGACAATATGTTTCCGTTCAATTTCCTGAGCTATGTGCAGGGCACACTGTCTCGACAGCTTAACTCTTTTACGCAGATGTTTAATGCCTACCTGGATACCAGCGCAGAAGAGGAGCTTCGGATCTTTGCACGTGGAAATGGCACAAACAAAAGCCCTATGTACATCAAAATTCTGGATGCTTTTGAGAGCCTCAAGAAACAGCAGGATGCGCTGAAGGTAAGCGTGGACACGCTGAAAACCATGATCAAAGAGCTGGAGGAGAAACCGAAGGACAGCTCTTACGATGAAGAAATCAAGGAGCTGAAGAGCGAGGAAGCAGCATTGCTTACCGTTCTTCAGGAATTGGGGAAAAAGAACACCTTCAACTTCCTTTCTGATGAGGGATTGCTGCCCAATTATGCATTCCCGGAAGCGGGAATTATTCTGCGTGCCGTCTTGTATCGCAAGGAAGACCAGGAAGCAACTGCGCAGAAGAAAAAATATGAGAAGATGGTTTACGAGTACAGCCGCAGTGCATCCGCGGCCATCAGTGAATTCGCACCTAATAATAACTTCTATGTGGATGGTCACAAACTGACGATTGATCAGGTGGACTTGACGACAGCGCAGACAGCAAAATGGAGACTCTGCCCGAATTGCTCTCATG
>CAVBFK010000391.1:0-4714 GCA_963594395.1 Lachnospiraceae bacterium | reverse complement strand
GAAAAAACCCTTTCGACTTTAATACAATCTGTAGTAATATTTGCGAATGGACGCATTTGGCCGCAAAAAAACATCCTGCAGCAGCTGCCACAGGATGTTTTTTCATACTCGGGTTATAAGCTTGATCTCGGTCCCATCCTTGAATGTATAGCTCATGTCCTCTTTGGAGTAGACCGTAGCATGGTCAAGCAGACTGCCCCAGAGCGATGTGTCAAATTCAGTAATTAGCCCATCCGTTTTCTTTAGCGTACTGATGAACTGACCGGCAGCGACTTGCGCAGAAGTCTTATTGGCAATTTGCTGCTGAATATCATCATGCTGGCACTTGACATCTTCGTACTTCTTGCTCAGTTCATCAAAGCGTTTTTGGTACGCATCCTGATCAAGAGCGACACGGGCATTTTCGGCAATAGCTGCCTGTATCATTTCCTGTAGTAAGCTCATTTCCGAGTTGAGCTTTTCTCTCTCGCCTTCGATTTCTTCTGTTCCAAAGAGCGTTTGACACATGTTTTTTAGATTGTCTATGACTTCATCCTTGTTATGAAGCAGCTTGTTGACCGCCGCAACAAACGATGTCTTGATCTCGTCTTCCGTCAGATTTGGCGTTGAGCAGGTCTTGCCGTCATGGTACTTGTGATTGCATCGGTAGATAATTCTGCGATACTTGCTGTTGGAGTGCCATACCTTCGCACCGTAGTAGGAACCGCACTCTCCGCAGACAATGTGAGACGCGAATATGTCCACTCCGCTATAGCGCTGCCCCCGAGTGTTCCTGCGCAGCAGCTCCTGCTGTACAAGCTCGAATGTCTCTGGTGGGATGATTGCTTCGTGGTCGCCTTCCACGTAGTACTGCGGAAGGACACCGTTGTTGGGCACTTGTTTCTTCGTGAGAAAGTCGGCGGTATAGTTCTTTTGCATCAGTGCATCGCCTTTGTACTTTTCATTAGTGAGTATGCTTCTAACTGTGCGCTGATTCCACTTTTCTTTCCTGAGTGGGGTCAGAATTCCCATTCCCGTCAGCCGGTTGGCAATCGTGTGAGGCGTCAGCCCCTGCAGAAACAAATCGTAAATTAGCCGGACTGTTTTCGCCTGTTCCTCATTGATGACCAGCTCGCCGTGTTCACCCCGGTCATAGCCGAGAAAATGACCGAATGGAACCGAAACCCTGCCATCGGCCATGCGCTTGCGCTGACCCCATGTGCAGTTCTCGGATATGCTGCGGGACTCTTCCTGCGCAAGGCTGGACATGATCGTGATGAGCAGCTCACCCTTGCCGTCAAATGTCCAGATGTTTTCTTTCTCAAAGAAGCACTCAACGCCTTTGTCCTTTAGCTGACGGATGGTGGTTAGACTGTCCACTGTGTTTCTGGCGAATCGGCTCACGCTCTTGGTTACGATGAGATCAATCTTTCCGTCGAGCGCGTCCGATACCATCTGCTTGAAGCCTTCGCGGTGCTTTGTGCTGGTGCCAGTTATACCCTCATCCGTATAGACCTGAACGAACTCCCAGTCGTTCCGCGCCTTGATATAATTGGTGTAGTAGTCGATCTGTGCTTCGTAGCTGGTGAACTGCTCATCGCTGTCCGTCGAGACACGCGCATAGGCGGCAACCTTCCGCTTGCGTCGCTGGGCAATGGGTGCTTCCGTAAATCGCGCCAAGGTTGGCATAATCGTTGTCACTTTTTTAGCCATTGTGTACCACGCTCCTTCCTGATTTGCTTCATTTTTTCACTCATAGTTTGCCTGTGTTCTGAGGTGTAGTATCCCTTCATGTCTTGCGAATATCTGGCTCTCTGCTCAGCTGACCACTTGTGCCCGGAACGTCCATATGACCATTTGCGCGTTTCTATGTGACCGTCGTTGAAGTGAAACTCCAAGGTCATATCGGGCAAAACGGTAATGTGGTCAATCGCCTGCGTAAAAGCCGCTTCATCGAACTTATCCATGCAAAGCACATCCGCGCAGAACTCATATAGATAATCTTCGCGTAAGCCCTTTTTATCAGGCTCGTCCTTGCTTGCGCAGCGCCAATACCGCAGTTTTTTGCCAGAATTGGTTTGAGTCGCTCCTTGGTAATTCATACCGCAGAAGCCGCATTTAATTTTTCCTGTAAAACATGTGCTCCCGGCACGCTCGGAAGAATGGTTGCGCCGATATTCCGAAACCGCCACACGATGCTCTTGCGTCCAGCAGTCCTGATGGCCTGTGTTCTTGCATTCTCGCGTGAATACGCTTCCATCCCGCATGAAGAATGTCAACTGTCCTTTTTCAGGGACTTCGAGATGCTCGACCTTTTCGGCGAATACCGTTTCGTCAAATTCATCTAAGCCGAGAACTTCAGCGCAGCATTTCTTAAGTGCCACTTCGCTCATAGCTCCTTTGACGGGGCAACCATCGCCGACCTTTTTCTTTTTCTTGCTGCCACAAACCCAGTAGTCGATATTGCTTTTTCTGCGCTGGGGTTCATGCATGTAGCTGACGTGGCAGTGTGGGCACTTGATTTTGCCGCTGAAGCAGCTAAGGTTCAGACTTTTGTTGGCCAGAGCACCGAGAGCCTTTCGTCTTGCCATCTCCTGCTGTACATAGTCGAATATCGCTCGGTCGATGATGGCCTCATGTGTGCCTTCCACATAATACTGCGGCAGTTCGCCGTGATTCTTCTTGCGTTTCCCATTGATAGGGTCGGTTATGTACTCCTTCTGCAAAAGCAGATTGCCCGTGTAAGTGATGTTTGTCAGAATCATCTTGAGGGATGAATCCTGAAAGCGACACCCGTTGATCGAACGTATACCTTCGGCATTGAGCGCGCGTTCTGTTTCCAGCCGGGATTTGCCATCCAGAAAATCCTGATAGATGCGCCGCACGATGACGGCTTCTTCGGGAACGATGACCAGTTTGTCACCCTGCCAGCGATAGCCCAGAATGCGGAAGTGTCCGTTAGGTATGCCTTGCTCCATCCGCTTGCGCACGCTCCACTTGACATTTTCGCTGATGGAGCGGCTTTCTTCTTGTGCAAAAGAAGCGAGCAGCGTGAGTAGCAGCTCGCCCTTGTCGCTGAGTGTGTGGATGTGTTCCTTCTCGAATTGTACCTCAATGCCGAGCTCCCGCAGGCGACGAACGGCAGTCAGAGTATCCAGCGTGTTTCGGGCAAAGCGGGATATGCTCTTGGTAAGTATGATGTCGATATGTCCCGCTTCACATTCAGCCATCAGGCGCTGGAATTCTGCTCGGTCTGTGCTTGTGCCGCTGATACCGTTGTCCGCGAAAACTCCTGCGTATTCCCAGCTGGGATTTCGCTGTATGAACGCGCTGTAATAGCTAATCTGTGCCGAAAGAGAATTCTCCAACCGCGCTGAGTCCATCGAAACTCGGGCATACGCCGCAACGCGCTTTTTCTTTGTCATGATGGGTGCTTGAACTTCGATTTTCCTAATTTTCTTTGCCATTAGACCGTCTCCTTTCCGACACGATTAATCACTCTGAAAGCCCTGAAAGTCAATAGAATCCTGCTCAGTTTGAGACAATTTTACCGAGTGGAGGATTGTACTTTTTGAGCATCATTTCGCGGCATTTTTCATACTCGTCATCCGTGAGCAAGCCGTTTTTGCGCATTCGTCCTACGCATGCCATTGTGACTTGAAAGATTGTCTCTCGCCTAAGTTGTTCAGTCGTCATTATGCTGACCTCCATAATATCGATCCGCTATATAACAGGCGTGGCAGCAGTACTTGCGGTGATGCTTGGCATAATCCTGAAAAGTCTTGTGGCAGACTGGACAAACAGTGCTGACAGCGGACTGGCGGTTGATTTGCTCTCCATGGGTAGTCCAATAGGTGACCCGGCATTCATCCGAACAGAAACGCCGAGGTCTGTACTTGGAAGGTGGCAGTTCCTTGCCACACTGCGGGCAACGTTTCACAGGCGGTATATGCTCATGTTCCAGCACATTCTCTGCATTTCGATAGCACCACGATTTTACCGTTGATCTGGGAATGTTGAGTTCTTTGGCAATCTGACTGAAGCTATATCCTGCCTGACGGAGACATAGAGCTTGCTTTCGGTATCCTTCTTTGTCCTTATTCATAGGGTACCTCCCGTGTTTTTAATTTTCATCTTCCTATTCGGACACGTGAGGTGGCAATGTGGACATTTTTCCAAAAAGAAAAAAAGCGGTCAGCTATCCGCCAACCGCCATTCATCATTCTACCCTCGAGAACTCCCCAGACACCCATCCAACCTTCTTATTCACCACCACCGCATGCCAGTCATTTTCAGCCGTAGCGACCCACGGGAACGTTGCCCCATCCTTTGCTGTGGTGATTCTGCTGTACTGCGTGCCATTGCCCACGCGAATGTTCACACTGCCGCTACTGCACACAATGCGCACGTGCTTGGTATCAGACGTGCTGGTAGTCTCCACTGATTCAACCGTCTCGGTTGCCTTCCCAGCAAAACCCGCATCCCCATAATCGATGAACGGAATCTGATACCAGTGCGTCCAGTTGCGCTTGCTGACCTGCGTCTTCACACAACCGTAGGCAAAGCCCTGCCACTCGACTGCCCAGCCATTGCCGACGTAGTAGCCCACATGGCCCTCCTTGGTCAGTGCCAAACCCGGCACTTCTGGCAGCGTGGAGATTTCGCCCCAATGGCACCCCTTGCTCTTGGCGTAGCTGAACATGCCGTTGGCGCCTTTATCGGGGCAACCGTTCGA
>CAVBFK010000390.1:0-5027 GCA_963594395.1 Lachnospiraceae bacterium | reverse complement strand
CCTGTCCTTCGCCACTGCCCCATCCTCCTGCCTGTCATGTGGGTGGTCAGATGGGTCAACATCCTGCTCCACAAGCGCGGAAGGTTCAAGCAGTACATGCAGGAAGACAGCACGCTGGATGAGAATTCCGTGAAGGAGTATCGTGAGATGCTCCAGAAGTCAGGGCTGGATTTTAATTTCAAGTGAATAGCAAGACTCCCTCCGCTCGGGGCGTGATGCCTCAGGGCGGAGGGAGTTCTTACGTTCTGGGAAAAATTCAATTTTGAAAGGCGCGAGTTACCGCTCCAGCTTTGTATAGTTTTCCTTCACCGTATTGTACGCCATCTTGGGACGGCGGAAGATGTCCACCACGCCTTTGTTGTTCTGCCCCTTGGGGCGGTGCATCGCCCACTGCTCGGACACGCGGACATCTGCGAACTGCCAGATGTACGTACCGGAAACACGTGCCTTGTGGCACAGTGCCTTGAGCTGCGCATCCAGAATTTCTGCCTGGCGTTCCTCACTCCACTTGGACTTATACATGGGATCATGATAGCCTGCAATGGCACCTGCGCCAAACTCGGAGAAAATGATGGGCTTGTTGGCCGCGCCGCTTTCGTCCATCCACTGCAGCAGACGGTCAGCGTAATCAGACGGATCCTCCGTGGTATACCACAGGGGATAAATGTTGAAGGACGCGATGTCCACCAGTCCCAGACACACATCCTTAAAGAAGCGGCAGGACGCAAAGGTTACAGGACGAGTCTTGTCCAGACTATGCAGCAAATCAATCACATGGCCATACATGCCGTAGCCGAATTCCGTTTCGCTCTCACATTCATTCAGCAGGCCCCAGGTGTAAATGCAGGGATGATTGTAGTGCTGCACCACCATTTCGGTGGCGCTGCCGTCAATCTGCTCCTTAAAGAGGGGCTTGCGCATAATCTCTCCAGGAATGGCGCGGGAATGACATTCCTCCCATACCATCATGCCCAGCGCATCGCACAGGTCAAGGAAGCGAGGATCATTGGGATAATGGCAGGTACGGACACTGTTGACGCCCATATCCAGCATGAGCTGCAAGTCTTCCATCATGTCGTTGACTGCCACTGCGCATCCCTGACTGCCGTATTCCTCGTGCCGATTGAAGCCCTTCAGGAAAACCTGCTTGCCATTCAGGAGAATCTTTTCCCCATCGACTTTGATGGTGCGGAAGCCCACGCGGTCAATGAGGTCATCGATTGCCTTGCCGTCCTGCTCCAGCACGGCATGCAGGTCATATAGATGGGGATCCATCAGCCCCCATGGCGTTACCTTTTCGCAATGAAGCTTTACATCCATGTCAGACGATTCCCCAGCCTTCAAGGCAGGAACGTCAGCTTCTGCCTTGCCGTCCGCCACCGTGAGCACCAAATGGGCAGTCTTGCTGTCCTTCACTGCCTTCACGGTTACCAGAACATCTGCCGTCCACGTGCTATCCGCCGATTGCGTGGGCGTGAAGTGTATCAGGTCGATGTAGGCATTGGGGATGCTTTCTACCTCAACAGGGCGGGTAATGCCGCCATAGGTGTAGTAGTCATTGGGAAGATGCAGGGTGGATGCCTCAGAGAAGCTGTCGTCCACATACACGGTCAGCGTATGCTCACCAGCTTTAACATCAGGCACGGCACAGCGGAAGCCTGTGAAAGCGTCATAATGGTGGCCAATCTGCTTTCCATCCAGCAGAACATCCGCCGTATGGCTCGCGCCAGAAAAGCGCAGAAGCAGGTTGCTGTCCGCATCGGCGGTGAACGTCCGCTCATACTTTACCTTGCCACGGTACAGTGTCAAGGCAGGGATCGATTGCCAGACGCCTGGCACAATGGCTGGGAACACGCGACCCGAGCCGTCTTCTACTGTCAGGCTCCACAGACCATCGAGAGAATGAAATGGACGCACCTTGTGCTCATCGAACAACCGAAGCATAGAAATTTCTCCTTTCGTTTAACCCTTTAGTGCACCTACCATAACGCCCTTGGCAAAGAAGCGCTGGAGGAACGGATACAGAACTAAAATGGGAGCGCAAGAGATCACGATTAGCGCATACTTAATTGAATCGGCATATTTTGCTAGTTCACCCGCGTCTGTTGTTGAAGCGGCAAGTTCCGAATTCTGGTTTAGCAACAGTATTTGACGAAGAACCAGCTGAAGCGGATATTTCGTAGTGTCATGAATATACAGCGAGGCTCTGAACCAGGAATTCCAATGACCGACAGCATAGTACAGTACCATGACTGCAAGTGTTGCGCCGCTTAGTGGGAGAAATACACGCACTAAGATTCTGAAATGTGATGCACCATCCAACTTCGCAGCTTCAACCAGAGAGTCTGGAATAGAAGAGAAGGCTGAACGCATTATCAGAAGATTGTATGTGTTAATGGATACAGGGATAATCAAAGCCCATAGCGTGTTAATTAATCCCATGCTCTGGATATTTAGGTACTCCGGGACAAGACCGCCTGAGAAGTACATGGTGAAGAGAATCAGCAATGCAATAGGACGCGAAAGCATCGAGCCCTTAAGCGACAGGAAATAAGCGCCGAGACACGTTAGCACCATGTTAACGCACAGACCGACCGCAAGGATTATGAATGTGTTGACAAACCCGGAAAGAACTAACGTGTTGCGAAAAACAAGCTGGTAGCTGTAAGTATTGACCTGACCAACTGGGAAAAGCAATAGACCAAAATTACGTCCTAACACATCTGCTTCAGAAATAGAAGCGACAACCACATAGTACATAGGATACAGCGTAATGATACAAATGAGCGCAAGTAAAATCGTGTTAACGACGGTAAATACAGAATATCCAATGCCTTCTTGCTTTAAGTGGCTACTTGAAGAGTACTTGGTTTCAGCCGCGTGAAGCATAATTTCTTCCCCCCTTACCAGATGCCGTAACCACTGGTCTTATTGCTAATGAAGTTAGCAATAACGACAAGTGCAAAATTGATAGCTGAATTGAACAGACCAACGGCGGTAGAAAATGAATACTCGGCATTAACTAGGCCACGGCGATAAACGTAACTGGAGATAACATCAGCTGCCTCCATGGTATAATCGTTGTAAAGAAGGATGATTTTTTCATGACCAACGCTCATCAAGGAGCCAACACGGAGTATCAATAGTAACATGATAGTGCGTGCTATTCCAGGAAGCGTAACGTGAAGCGTTTGCTGCCAGCGATTGGCACCATCAATACGTGCTGCTTCGTATAGTTGGGGATCAATTGCACCCAAAGCCGCAAGATAAATGATGCAATTCCAGCCTGTTTCTTGCCAGATGTCTGACAAAATGTAAATGGGGACAAATGCGGATGGTATGTTTAACATGTTCTGATTAACATTGCAATTGAAAAGGTTAATCAACTGAACGATGAAACCTTCTTTATCAACAAACAGGGTTATCATCGAGCAAACAACAACAAGAGAAATGAAATGTGGCATGTAGGAAACGGTTTGGATCGTCCGTTTGAACCACTTGCAACGGACTTCGTTGATCATCAAAGCGAAAATGATTGCACAGGGGAATGTGAAAATGAGGCCACCAAGTGAAATTGTCAAGGTGTTGCGAATAAGGCGCTCAAAGTAGAAAGAACTGAAGAAGGATTCAAAATATTTCAGACCAACCCATTTGCTACCCCAAATACCTAAGCGAGGTTTGAAATCCTTGAACGCAATCACTGCACCCAGAAGGGGCTTGTAGTGGAATAGAATATAATAGATAATGACAGGAAGTGCCAAAAGGTACGCACCGCCAAAGTCACGAAGATCCTTCCCCACTCGCTTACATAGGGATGTTTGCCGCCTTTGCATGACTACCGCTCCTTCCATAAGTTAGAAACTGGCGTGCAGAGTAACGTTTGACTCTGCACGCCAGAAGAATCGAAATGTTACTCAGTGATGGCTACGGCGTTGTGCGCATCCAGGGTGATTTGCTTGATTTCACAAATCCGATCCATGCCCATGGACTTCAGCGTTGCAATGTAGGTATCAAAATCATTTTCGATAGACATCTCACCAGAGATGAACTTGGCACGACATTCATCGATGTACGGGTTGATGTCTGTCCACAGATCGGTGTATTCATCCAAATATTCATCAAGAACGGAGGTATGAATAACAACGTACTCATCGTGATCTGTATCAGACCAGCGATCATATGCAATGATCTGACTGCTTTCAGGATGGCGCAGAGCCAACTGATTATTTTCATGAATGCCAGGCCAGTTAATCAGGCCATAAGAACGAGCCATGCCGTCCAAAGAATGACCATCGGGATTGTTTGTAATGAGTTCCGTATATGCGGGCTTACCATCTTCGCCGATTACATAGGATTCACCAAGAATGCCGTAGTTACGGAGCATAGTGCCCTCTTCGGTGTAGAGGTAGTTATAGAATTCCATGCACAGTTCAACATTCTTGCAATCCGCACTAATGTAGGTAATGTCATCGCTGGTTGTCATGGGCTCGGCAAAGGCATACATTGCACGATCCTGATCTGCACCATGAATGACGTAGCCACCTACCAGAGACGCGCCTTCGGGAAGAGAAGAAACGTAAGTACTCAGGCGAGAATTGTTGCCATACATGACACCGGCCTGACCATTGCACAGCATTGCACGAGAGGTGGCCTCTTCCATGGACAGGTAGTCAATAGAAATCAGACCTTCGTCATAAAGCTTGTTCAGGAAAGACAGAAGATCCTTGTACTCAGGCTCATAAGCACCGTAGTGCCAAACACCGTCAATCTGATATTCTGCGCCATTCACCAAACCAAAGGCAGAAGTCAATTCACCATTCTTCAGACATTCACGAAGATCGATCTTGGTTTGGAAAACAAAAGGAGTCTCAACGCCATATTCCTTCATGGCAACGAGAGTATCGTAGAACTCATCGATGGTTTGAGGAACGTCACGGCCAATTGCATCGAGGATGTCCTGACGATAGAACAAACCGCGCCAGCAACGATAGGGAGACTTCTCTTCAAACACATGGCCAGCCAGATAG
>CAVBFK010000389.1:0-8261 GCA_963594395.1 Lachnospiraceae bacterium | reverse complement strand
CAGCTGCAGGACATTGTCATCCGCAAGGTTTATGATGCGGATGACGGCAGCAAGAAAGCCTTGGGCGGCGTAAAATTCGCGCTTTATAAGTGCGAAAATACCGATCCGGATCATCAGCACACTTCTTATCCCGGCAACAGTAATTCCTGCTGGGGAAATCAGATTGCAACAACGAGCAGCCTTGCAGACGGCACCGTTACCTTCAGCAATTTGGACAGCGGTGTCTATGCCATCCGTGAAACCAGTGCACCTACAGCGTTCCGGACGTTCTACTCTGCGTACTGGGTGTTCACGGTAGACGCGAAAAACGGTACGGTCTCCGATCCTGCGGCCTATGCTTCCGGCAGCAGCCAAGCTGAACCGATGGAGCTCATCGACGGTCTGTGGACCTTGACAAACAAACGGTTCGTTCACAGCCTGAACCTGAGTAAAACTTGGGAGGATAACAGGAACAAGCTTCATATCCGCCCGAGTACGCTGACATTTGACCTGTACCGCAACGGTGAACTGTATCAAACGAAAACGGTGACCGTCTCTAAGAGCAATGACGTAGACTCTTTCAGCAATCTATTTAAGGATATCTATGACTACGATGAGTATGGCGACCGCTATACCTATGAGGTTCGCGAAAGAGTCCCGGATGGCTACGTTGCACTGAATGACGGCGTGATCAATGCCAGCGCCTATTCGATGAAAATGACCAACACGGGTCTTGGCGTGCTGGAAATCAAGAAGACGGTTGTCGGCAGTGATACGACAGAAGCCTTTGGTTTCACACTGACCCTCAAGAACGCAGACGGTACAGCCTATATCCCGGTTGACGCGGATGGTAATGCGACTGCAGTGGTGGCGCATCGCTATACCACGGACGCATCAGTCTATACCCGTGAAACGCTCATGCCTGATGCGCAGGGATGTGTGCATGTGACGATTGCATCGGGCGAAACGGTGCAGTTGCTGGGTCTGCCCTATGGAACGACCTGGGCAGTGGAAGAAGACGCAAACGAGTACACCGTCGTTAGCGATCCCACGCCTGCTGCCGGAACCATCAGTGAAGATGCCATCAGCACGGTTACCTTCACCAACACGGTGAAACCTGCGGAGCTGACACTGGATGTGCATAAAGAAGTGACGGGCAGTGCTGCATCCAGCGTTCCCTTCACCTTTGAAATTGCCGCAGTGACGCAGGATGCACCGATGCCTGCATCGACCACGGTGACGGTGAACGGCGCGGGCACCGTAAGCTTTGCTCCCATTTCCTACACCCATACCGGCACGTATGTTTACCGCGTCACGGAAGCGGCAGGCAATGCAGCCGGCTACCAGTACGATAGTACCGCGTATGAGGTCACCGTGACGGTCACTGACGAGAATGGTCAGCTGACTGCCGCGTGGACAGCGAAAAATGGCGAAGCGGAAGCAGAACAACTGATTTTCACCAACACCTACCATGCTACGGGCAGCTTAACGCTAACGGCCTATAAGACGGTCAATGGCGCAACGCCGACCGATCTGCAGGTATTTGATTTCGAGCTGACCAGCGGTGCAGACACGCCTGCGATGAGCCAAACGAAGCAGAACACAGGCAAGACTGTGGCCTTTGACCGCATCGATTACACGGAAGCAGATGCGGGGAAGATCTACAACTACACCGTGAAGGAAACCACCGCAAGCGGCAACGGTATGACGGTAGACACAACCGTCTATAACGTTCATGTCTTGGTGGAGGATAACGGTGACGGTACGCTGAAGCTGACCGCAACGGCTGACGACGGCCAGAATGCAGTGACCTACCTGACCTTTGATAACACCTACGAGGCTACCGGCAAACTGTCGCTGTCGGCAAAGAAGACGGTCAACGGCAAGGAACCCAAGGCAGATCAGCAGTATACATTTGAATTGACCAGCGGCGCAGGTACGCCTGCCCTCACGCAGACAAAGGTCAACAACCTGGGAATCGTAACCTTTGACGATGTTGCCTACACGCTGGCTGATGCAGGGAAGACCTATCAGTATACCGTGCGTGAAACGACACAGGATAGCGAAGGCTTGACGGTGGATAAGACGGTCTACACGGTAACGGTAACGATTGTCGACAACGGCAACGGAACGCTGACGGTTACACCTGTCTACAGCCATGGTGAAGAGACCGTGCAAGAGATGACCTTCGACAACAAACTTACGGGCAGTATTGTCCTGAGCAAGCAGGTGGAGGGTGATCTGTCGGATGAGGAGTTTACCTTCAAGGTTACCTTTGCCGGTGAAGACGGCACTCCGCTGACAGAAGCGTTTGCCTATACCGGAAGCAAGTCCGGTGTGGTGGGCAATGGCGATACGCTGATGCTGAAAGCCGGCGAGTGCATCACCATTGACGGCGTCCCGGTGGACACCGTTTGCAGCATCACGGAAGAAAGCAGTGTTCGCTATACGACCACTGTGAATGCTGAGAATGCGGATAGCATCTGCTTCTCTGTTACGACCGAAGCAACGCCTGTCGACTTTGTGAACACCCTTGTAACTACCGAGTTCACTGTGACCAAGGAATGGCAGGGCAGCGACGGCGGCGTGATTTCTTTGACGCTGTATGCGGATGGACAGAAGATGGATCCTCAGCCTGACTACAGCCGGAACGATAATGTCTATACCTACACCAACCTTCCGAAGTACAATGCGCAGGGGCAGGCGGTTGTCTATTCGGCCAAAGAGGATTATATGGATGGCTACATGACCATCTATAAGAACGTCGCGCCCTACGAGTCGGAAAGCAGCTTCATCTACAATGGCGGTACCATCGTGAACCGCGCGGTGACAGATATTGCCGTTCGTAAGGTGTGGACCGGTATGGATGAAAATGAAGAGCATCCGGAAATCACGCTGACGCTGTATTGCAACGGTCAGAAGATCGACAAGCAGGCGAAGGTGGACAAGAACGGCTGGTACCATTTCTACAATCTGCCGCTCCGCGAGTCGCCCTACTACGTGGTGGAAACGCCGGTAGATGGGTATGCAACCAGCTATGAGAATGTTGGCAGCTATGCGGGTATAACGGATTGCGTGTACGACGGCGGCACCATTACCAACCACAAGTTGCCCAAGACCATGGATAGCCAGCCCTTGGCACTGTATGCGGGCTTGCTGGTCGTCGCTTTGGCGGGCATTGGACTGTGCTTGAAGAAACGTAAGCAGGATTAAGCCTCGATTTTGCCTTTCCTTTGGCAGCATGGCTGGTTTACGCAACCTCCCATGCTGCCTTTTTGAAAGCGAAGGAGAAAAAATGTCACAAAATATTCAGCCGTGCAACCCTCAGCGGAAGATGCCGGAGCATTCATCCGATCCAAAAAAGAAAGCAAAGTATAAAAAGAGATTGCGCAAATCAACGATCTTCTTGTTCCTGTTCGTTGCTTTGGGAATCTTCAGCCTCGTTCAACTAACTCGTGCTGCATCGCAGACCCGTGCAATTCAGCAGGAGCATCAGGAGAACCTGGCGCTTGTGAACAGCGCAGAGACTGCAGAGCCTTCTGTGCAGCCGATTTTCGATGAAGAGGTCTCAGCAGAACCTTCCACTGCCGAAAGTACGCCTGAACCGACGGTATCGGCAACCATCGTGCCTACGGTCACGCGGGTTCCGAACGGCTATCAGCCGCAAATGCTGGAGAAATATGCGGAGCTGTACCAGAAAAACAGTGACCTGGTCGGCTGGCTGAAAGTAAACTGCCTGTATCGCATCAACTTTGCCGTGGTTCAGGGCAAGAACAATTACTATATGAACCACGATTTTAACAAGCAGGAGAATGCAAACGGTTCGGCCTTTCTGGACGAAACCTGCAAAATATGGCCCAAAGATGATAATCTGATCATCTATGCGCACAACATGAAGAGCGGCGAAATGTTTGGCGAACTGAACCAGCTGCAAAATGCCGAAAAGCTTTATCAGGATCCGTTCGTGACGTTTGATACGCTTTACGAGCAGGGGACGTATGTCCCGCTGGCAGTGTTCGTCTGCTCGGTTGTTCAGGCAGATAACTATTTCCAGTTTTATGTTCGCAATTTCAAGTCAGAAGCGGCGTTTGATGAATACATCAGCAGAGCACGCGAGCTGTCGCTCCTTTCGCTGAAAACGGATGCAGTTTACGGAGATGAATTGCTTACGCTTGTGACCTGCTACGATCAGGATAATCGTCAACGCCTGGTGGTGCTTCTGAGGAAGCTTCGCGAGAATGAAACCACAGAAACTGTGAAAGCGGCCTTTTTTCAATAAGAGCACAAATGGAGGTTTGTTGTTTTGAGCATTCAATGGAAACGTACGGCAAAGGGCATTCGTTTTCTTGTTTTGGACGATGGTCAGCATACAATTGCAACTTCTGCGGTTTTCCGCAGTGATATGTGGGCACGTGTTGGCTTTCTGAATGCATGCGATTTGAGCGATTCGCTTGTCGTTCTCTCCTTTGGAGAACAGGCGTCGGAGGAAACGACTCGCACAGACCACATTGTCATCATGCAGGATAAAACAAAGAAACTGTATCGGTTTCAATATGTCTCTCACACGGAAAAGATCTATTTGGAGTCTGCATCCTTCGCATCTGTAGAAGAGACGCGGTATGCCATGCAACGGGTTCACGCTGAACTGCAAAGATACCGTTCGTTGCTGCAAGGAATTCATTTCTCACTGGTGAGTAACGCAAGCGTTGGTAGGAGGAATTGCTTGTAAACTGGAGATACAAAAAAGCAAACCTGTTCATGATGCATTCATTGCAGTGAACAGGCTTATTTTTTATGGCTTCGCTGAAGTGCAGAACGATTTTGCCGAAACTGGTGGAAGCGTGGCGTGGCGTTGCTTCCGGCACCATGCACTATGAAAAGCTTCTCACATGGGGCAGGGGGTACCGCACCTAAACCAAACATAACGAAATAACGAACAGCATATGCAAACTGTGCAATGCACACTTTACGCTTCGGGCAAATCTCCCTGACTGCTCATCATATATACCGTTACCGTAAAAATACCATCCATTGCAGAAACAATCAAATCGCCATGGTACTTCTGCGCAGTCAGGCGAACGCTTCGAAGTCCGTAGCCGTGGAATCCCTTTTCTTGCATTTTTGTAGAAACAGGCAATCCACCTTCAAAACGCAAAGTGCTGTTGACAAGATAGTTGCTTACGACAAGATACAGAAGATCGCCTTTTTTCTCCGAGGTAACGGAAACAAACTTCTGCTCCTGCAGCGGCAGTGCCTCAGCTGCTAAAATGGCGTTATCCAGCAGATTGCCAAAGAGGGAGTAAAGCTCAAACTGCTCCATAAAAGCGAAATCCTGTCCGTTTCCCATATAGGTAATGGTCACGTCATGGCTGGTTCCCAGGCGCATCTTCTCATCCAGCACCACATCCAATGCTTCCAAGCCGGTGTTGTTCGTATGGGCGAAGCTGTCCAGTGCCTGTTCTATGTGGTTTAACTCGTTTTGGGGTACGGCTTGCTTCATGTCCGTCAACATGTGGCGCAGATCATGATAGATGATGTGAAGCTGTTCGGTTGTTTCACGGCTAATGTCGAAATGTTGCTGTTTCTCAATTTCCAAGTGTTGCAGGACATCCTTTTCAGCTTCCGCAAGCAGATGATTGTAAAGGTAATATTGCATGAACATTGCCAGCGTGCAACAGGTAATGGCATACAGCGACAAAGCGATTCTGACGGAAAGATTGCGATCCCATGTGACGTGCGTGAAGCGAGTCAATCCGACGCAAATCAACACCGTAACGACAGAAAGCATCGTCAAGCGCGGATCGATCCGTACTGACTGCGTCCTCAGCTTTAAGTATCGGCCAAAGATGAGCATCGTCAGCAAATCGGTCACGAAAACAATAGCGATTTCCAGCCAATTGTTCATTTCCGCCCCTGTGAAAGCCAGCAGAAGTGAATACACATGGAAGCCAACATGCTGCAGTGCGACACCCGATGTGCATGATGTAACAAGCGCCATGAAGGGAACATCAAAAGCATTGCTCATGCCTGCGGTCAAAAGAATGTCTGTGATAAGCAACAGAAAGAATCGAATGACAGCTGCTGACATCGAGGAGATGTTTGAAAAAGTTATATGCGCGATTCCATTGCTTAGCAGGGAAAGCAAAAAGAAAGGAAGAAATCGCAGCCATGAATAGCGCCGCAGCGGATAGTGGTACAGAAACACAGCCATCGAGAGAACAAGCCCAATCGGATAAGCAATAGCACTCAAACATGTTTCAATCAGCATGGTGATTCTCCTGTTTTTGCAAATGTCCATTCAAATATTCAGCGAAGGCACGGAGAAAATCGTGTCGTTGCGTTCGCGCAATCGGAAGCTCCTGTCCATCCACAATGCAGTGTGATGAATCAACAGAACTGACGCGGCGCAGATTGACCAAGCAGCTTCGGTTGCATCGGTAGAAGCAAGGATCGTTGAGTTGCTT
This sequence comes from Lachnospiraceae bacterium, assembly GCA_963594395.1. GTDB lineage: Bacteria > Bacillota > Clostridia > Christensenellales > Aristaeellaceae > CAKUFA01. The sequence continues at coordinate 1,818 of CAVBFK010000389.1, read as the reverse complement.
TTCTGCGGCACTGAGCGTCATGTATTGCGTATAAATTCCTTCGCGTGAATGAAATTCAATATAGTGTCCTTGCACGAGCAAATAGTTGATGAGCTGCACCCTTAGCTTTACGCTTTTTTCTTCCGTGTGTACTAGAATCGAGGTATTCAACACATTATCGACACGGCTCAGGATGCGATCAAGCTTCAAGCCGAAAGAGTAAGGCTGTACGGGCTTGAGAATGAAATCCAAGGCATCCACCTCATAACCATGTACCGCCATTTGTACCAGGTTCGTTACAAAAATCAGTGGCACTGTTTTATCGATTTCACGAAGCTTCTGCGCCACATGCTGACCATCGATGCCTTCTCCGAGCATAATATCCAGGAATACCATGTCATAATCCGATCGATACGAAAACAGAAAACTTTCTCCGCTATCAAAGCAATCGATTTGACAGGCAATATTTCTGGCACGAAGCGCATCTTGCAAGCAACGGATCAGACGCTGCCGGTCTTCTGCGTCATCTTCAACGATGGCTATATTCATCATGACGTGCGTCCTCCTGTTTCATCCATACGTTGATTATAGCGAACCTTCCATTGCATTTCAAGGGCAGAAGCCATAAAAATGGCGGATATGCCGTGAGCTGAACAGCATATCCGCCAAAGGAAAAGGGAGTTTATCTGCAGCGATGTTACTCGCGAGCAGCCTTGCACTTTGCGCGCTTCTTTTCATCCTGAACGACAATGCAAATCGTCCAAATCATGCAAGCGGCAAAGAGAACGTAAATCACAATCCCGGTTGTGTGCAGCAGAGTTTGCCATGCAGGCGTAATCGATACAATGCGTGTGCTGGAGGCAACACCGTTCATTGCATTAGACCACACGGTTTGATAGCAGATGCGCTTGGCAACTTCCCGCATAGCCCACGCCATTTTGCTGTAGCCCGTAGCATACTTGGCAAAGTGATTCTCCGACTGCGGCTGAGAGCCGTCCGGAATGTCGCTGCCGCCGTAGTAGACAGCATAAGCCATTTCAAAATACGGTTCACAGTTCTGGTTACCATTCATGTCACCGTATGCATCGGTTACGATGATGCCGCACATGCCGCATTCACCGCGCAGGAAGTCGTCGGACAGGGCAGAGCATGCAGCAGCAGCCTGGGTGCCGAAACGGCTGAAGGAAGCCATGGTGTTGAATGCACCGCCCATGGTAATCGGCAGTTCAAAGGCACGCAGATAGATTTCACGCAGTGCCTGTTCATTCACCCAGGTGCACACGCCGTGGCGAGTGCTTTCCTGATCGTTCAGTGCGCAGTGCTTGTTGTAAACATGCACGCCCTTCGACTCGATGCCGGCGGTTTCATAGGCACCAATCAAGCCGGTCAGGGTACCGCATTCGCTGAAATACTCGCAGGTACGGCCGAGGTAGGGAGAGCGATGGGTGTTCATGCCCAGACCATACAAACCGGAAGCACCAGCCCACAGGCCATCTTCACCGATGATCTGGCCCGCCTTGTTGGCAAGCTCCTTATTGAAGGTCGCAGCCATGATACCGTTCGCGGGGAAGCCGGTCATACGCGTCAGCCCCAGCGGATCAATATCGTCCGTGAAAGTGCCGTCTGCATTCACGTTACCTGCCGCCAGTTCCTTGCGGTATGCCAGACCTTGACCGGTCAGGTAGCCATTCATGAATGCCCAGCCACCAAAGCCGTTGGGGCCATTCTCATCCTTTGTTGCAGGCTTGCCAACACGCTCAACGGCTTCGGTCATGTGGAAGCCATTGCTGATCAGCTTCACTGTATCATCCCAAGTCAGCTGATCCAGAAAGGTGTCCC
>CAVBFK010000388.1:0-10479 GCA_963594395.1 Lachnospiraceae bacterium | reverse complement strand
GGATCACAGTGCGGCCCTGCGGTGTGCCGTCCGGCAGATCTGCAAAGTTGTCTTCATCTGGATAGTAGTTTTCAAGGCACTTGTTCAGCGTGATTATGCCGGGAAAGAAATCGACTTCCGGTTCTTCTGTACCAAAGAAGAATCGTGCGCCATCCAACGCCTGTGCGTCGAAGTACGGGAACAAGGAATTGAGCCGTGCTTTCATATCGGCATAAGCTTTAACATCGGTGGTCGGCTCAATGGCGAACAGACAATGAAAGCGGGGTCTGGCAGATTTCTGCCCCTTCGGCTTCATGTGATGGCGGCTGAAATGAATCGCTAGCGGCACATCCGGAAAGCTTCGGCGCACATCGTCCGGGGTGATCCATTCGTGCTCATGGTCGGTGTGGTCGTTGTCGCAGTCCATGCCAAGACAATTGCTCATGGCGAAATTGCTGCCGCTGCGATAGCTGTTTTTGTACTCGGCACATACATAATCGTGCCTGACCGCTTTCCGAAGGTCGTCCGCGTTCATGATATCGTGCCTGTGTGGGTACAGGCAGTTTCCTCGGATGCCTATGGCGTCCGAGGTATAGAGCGTAATCATCAATTTGTAACCTCCATCATATTTTCATCGAAATATCGGATTGGCATGGAGCGTTCCTCAGCTTTGGCAATTTCGCACTCCATGCCGTAGGTAATGCGATCTCCGAACACCCACATCTCGACACACTTGGTCAGCATGACATGCCCCATGAACAGCCCGAGTGCCCGGTCATCTGGGCTGCGGTCGTCCAGGAATCGAGTGAAGTAGATGTGTGGTGCAATGGGAATGCAGCCCTTCCACACAGCAAAACGGCAGTAGCGAATAGCACGGCGCTCGTTGTTCAGCGGATCATCGGCGTATGGGCTGCAGATGAAAACAATGGGGCGATATGCCTTCATGGGGGAAGGCGACGGCTGTGCCGCACACCTCTCTGCCTCCATGTGGGTAAGGGCTTCATATGCGGTTGGGTCATAATAGCCTTCCGCATTGAACTTGCTAAACTTCATCAGTCATCATTCCTTTCGTTGAGCAAAGCCACCGACCCACGGTTGGTGCCGAATTTGCCTGCGTTATTGATGGCATACCATTCCAGCTGACGCTTGCGCTGCTGATAATCTGGGACAGCCAGCAAAAGTCCGATATCGACTGTCTGCAAAAGGTCCAGCATGGCAATCTGATCATCGCGGAGGTAAGGCCGAATGCTCTGGCATTTTTCCAAGCCGTGTGCCTTCCGAAACTGCTTTGCCGACATGCCTAGCACAATGCGGTTGAGCATGTCGCATTCGTTGGAGTAGTGGTAGGGCTTTGCGTCTGGGTGAAGCAGACGAATCTGTGCGGTCAGCTTGGGGAACTGTTCACGCGCCGTAACCAGCGTGCTAATGAACTTCTCCATCTCATTGAAGCGCCTGATGTAGAATTCCTTAAACCGAGCGGCCTTTTTGCCGGTAAAGCCCATGACCAACATCGTGAAACCATCTCGGGTCATCTCATAGCAGGGCTGCTTGTGACCCTGCTCATTCGTGTAGCTCGCCTGCGCAAAATTGCGCAGTCGGAAATCGTTGCTCAATCCAGAATTCTCGCCAATCAGCGTGCGAATGCCACGCAAGACATCACGATGATTCTTGTCGAAGGCTTCGGCAACAAAACGGCTGTCAACGCGGGCAACATCGTACGTATCTGCGAACATACCATGTTCGTCCATGGGAATTAGCTGCTTCATTTCACATGCCTCCCTTGTACTTGGCGGTGCTGGCTGCGTTCCAGCGCTTGCAGCTGCACTCCGCGCAGCACACGCTCACGCCGAATAGATCCAGCTGTCCATCGTCGTCGATGACGTCGTTCAGATCGATGAGAATCTCACGCCCGCAATCTGGACAGCGGGTGAAAACGTTCTCGTCGGTGATCTCGGTCAGAATGGCCGTGCTTTCGTCAAATTGTGTTTTCACGTAGAACATATCGGGTAAACCTCCCAGTGTGTGATAGAGCGAAAATGCCCTTCACTTTCCTGTTCGGACAAATGAAGGGCAAATGTGGACACGGAAGTTAATCTTTTTTATAGAAATCTGTGATGTAGCCATCTGCTCGGAGCAAAAGACCATCCGCCCACGGCGGCGTTCTACCCATCTGCGTGCAGACTGCATCGAGCGACATGCGCGGATCGGCTTCGATAATGAGCTCATCGTGCACATGGGCGACTATGAAGCAGTGTCTGAGCGTCTGCATAGCGTAGCAGAGGATGTCGCGAGATATGGCCTGAACAATGTTTTCCACGAACTTCGGACCATAGCTTTCCAGACGTGCCCATTGCCTAGCAGTGTTAGTGCCCATATAGGTAATGGCAGAGCTTCCAAACTGGTTCTCGCCGATCTGCGGCTTGACGTAGGACAACTGCCGTCCGGAAGGAAGCGTGATAAACAGCATCCCGGATTGACAGGTAAATTTGATTCCGTGCGTTGCGGTGGTACATTTCTGTGCAATGGCGCTCTTTACAGCCTCGTCAACGTCCCACCAGAGCTGCACGATGCGTGGATTGGCTTTGCGCCAAGCGTCCACCAGCGGCTTGAGTTCTTCCTCATGTAAGCCCATTTCCAGTGCGCCCATGGCCTTCAGTGCTCCAACTGAGCCGCCATATCCAAGCGCAAGCTCTGAAATCTTGCCTTTTTGCCGTAGGTGTCCGTTGATTCCATGTTTTTCGACCGGCACACCGAACATCTGACTGGCACTGGCGCAGTAAATGTCCTTGCCTTCGGCAAACACATGCTGACGCCATTCTTCACCGGCAAGCCACGCAATTACACGAGCTTCAATGGCTGAGAAGTCAGCGACAAAGAACGTGCACCCCGGCCGCGGCACAAACGCTGTGCGGATCAGCTGCGAAAGCACATCTGGGGTAGAATCGTAGAGCGGACGCACAGCTTCGTAATCACCGGACTTTACCAAAGAGCGAGCCTCCACCAAATCGGGCATTTTGTTCTGGGGCAGGTTTTGAAGCTGAATGTTTCTGTCTGCCCAGCGCCCAGTTCGTGCACCGTAGAATTGAAAGCATCCGCGAACACGCCCATCGGCACAGACGGTTGCTTCCATAGCTTGATACTTCTTGACGGAGCTCTTTGCCAACTGTTGCCTAAGCAAAAGCACAGACTTGAGTGGTTCCGGTGCGGTTTTGAGCAGCTCGGTCACTTGCTTTTTCCCGAGAGTATCCGTTTCCAGACCATTCTCGGACAACCAGTTTTTCATCTGCTGCACGGAATTTGGGTTATCCAACATGGTGAGTTCTTGAAGCTTGATGTTTAATTCCTCACGAGAGTGTTCATCCATGGCGATGGCATTGCACACAAGCTGCATATCTACGGCAATGCCGCGGTCGTTTATCTGTTGATCCAGGTGGTATTGATCCCACACCTCATCCAGTACGGAGTATTTTTTCAGTCGCGCTTGAATGGCCATTTCGGTTTCCACGTCGCGCATGTTATAGGCTTTGAAAGTTTGCCATTTGTCCGGTGCATCGGAAGGCAGATGTCGCTTACCGTCCTTGTCAGGTACACAGAAATACCGGATGAGATCCTTGCCTTCGGTGAGCTTCTGTTTGTCCAATCCAAGCGCTGTCCCCACATCCTTTAACGACAACGGGAGACCGAGATATGCCGACCAGACCATGGTGCAATACCAGCCCGCCGGGTCGAGGTAATCCATACAGGGATCATCCGGGATGGAGTAGTATTCGTTGTATAGCGGGTATCCATTTCGGCGCAGCCACTCGGACAGACAAACACGTTCAAAATTGGCATTAAACGCCCACTTATGCACTTGCTCATCTGACAGTGCTTCGATTATGCTGGGCGGAATCCGTTCTCCATGTGCCAGATCGACCACCTGCACATCGCCGCTGTCTACGCTGTAGCCGAAAAGTAGAATCTCAAAGTCCGGGCTTTCCACATAGCGATAGACTGAAGACTTTCCCAAATCAACACTGCTATGTGTTTCCAAATCGATGCATAAGGTTTTCACATGACACCTCCTGGGAAAAGGGCGGTAGATTGCTCCACCGCCCAGTGTACAGTTAACTTACTTTCTCCGGTCAGCAGCATGTCTAGCGCAATACTCGGATTCGCGAGCCGCACGCTCCTTTTCTTGCCTGCGGTCGCAGATGAAGGAGTAGATGGTGCTCACCAGCATGCAGATGCTGATGCAGAGCCAAACTACCATGAGTGCAGAGAGGACAATTGCCATAAACGTCGACATCAATTTTCCCTCCTTTCTCTCAAACGAGGAAATCCTCGTCGTCATCGTCCGCAAAGTCACTCTCTGCAGAAGCCCTGCCGCCCAGCGGTTCACCGTCGCGGATTTTCTGTAAGTTGTTCAATCCGCAGGCGATGCCGCGATTGCCATTCGAGTTGAAGGCATAAAAGGAGATGCTGGCGCGACCGTACACGCCGGAGTAGACCTCGCTGCGGGTGAGAATGGGATTGCAATCTTCATCCACGATGCCGGGCGCGGTGGCGCTGTTAGCGTTGATGAAGTAGGCGTTCTTGTAGGCTGGATCGTCCGGACGCTCTGTATCGCCGTCGCGCAGCGGGCTCTTGATAGCGACCAGCGGAGGCACGGTCTTACCGTTGCCACGCAGCTTGCTTTCGCCGTCATGATAGGCGGCTTCAATGGCAACCTTGACCTTACGGACGGTCGCTTCGTCGTTCTTAGGGATGATCAGGGAAATGGAGAACTTTGGGGTGCCGCCATTGATGCTCTTGGCATCCCAGACATTGCAGTAGCTCCAACGGGTGTCCTTGCCGGTGATAACCTTGGTTGGGTTCGTATATTTAGCCATATAGATTTACCTCCAATCAATCGTTGGCGAAGTCATTCTTCGCATTTGTCATTTCGGGTCGTTTGTCACTGGCGGGAACGAGCACAGGCTTACCCTGCGGACGTTCCACCAAACCGGAAAGCAGTGTGGCAAATTGCTTCTTGCCGAGCAGCTTTTCCATTGCGGTGATGCCGAGCAGTTTGTGCTCATAGGGATCGTGGCCGGTGCCGCTTACGATCTGTGCCACCTTGGCTTCGTCTGTATAGCGACGATTCGACCTGCCTTCAACCAGCTTCCAGCCATCAAAGTGCTTACCGAGCAGCGCCGCGTTTAGCGCGTATTCCTTGATGTCGCCTGCCCAGCCGATCAGCTCGTCCAGCTTGTCGAGTATCACGGCGATCTCTTCGTCGGACAGCGTAGGTGGCAGCTTGAAGTCATGCTGTGCCAAAGCAAGATTGGCTTCGGCACGCTTTCGGCAGGTGCTGCGCAGCTTGCAGAATCGGCACCAGTTGCCTGCGTTCATCTCGCCTTCGCCCTTGTAAGCCAGCTCAGCCAGCGGGCGTAGTGTGTTTTCCGCCCAGTCCAGCAGGTCGGCTTTAGAAATCGTGTCCGTGCTAATGCTGGAAAGCCGAGGTTGATAGATGGTCATGATCACGGTGTCGATGTCGTAGAGCTCGCCGAACATGTCGAGCGCGCCTAATGCGTACAGCCGCATTTGACTGTTGCCTTCCGCCGAGACCGGGACACCTGTTCCATACTTGAAATCGACCACGTGGAGTGTGCCATCTGCGACGATTACGGCATCGCCTGTGCCGAAACCGTCCTTTACCCATCGTGAGAAATCCAGCCGCTGTTCCACCATGACGATAGGATCAGGGCAGCTCTTCCGAATGTCCTCCAGCAGCTCAAGCACAAATGCGGCATAGCCGGTGGCCGCGTCTTCCATGGTTGAGTCGTAGTACTGGAGTCCGACCGGGGTATCCAGCGGGTTATGTGCTTCCATGCCCAGCAGCTTTCGGAGCTTGTACTCGCACAGCGCGTGTGCTTCGCTGCCCTCGGCAGCGTAGATACTGCCGTTGTCGGGTATGCGCTCGGTTAGCCTGACCGACGGTGGGCAGTTCAGCCAGCGGTGGCTTGCCGAAGCTGAAAGTATCGCGTGATTAGCCATCCGCGCACACCTCTGTTTCGCCCATCACCGCTTCGCGGCGCTGGGTACAGCCCTGCGGAAGCCTGCGGCTGTCCTCGGGCTTAGTCGGGGCTGAAGCCCCTCCCTCAGTTCCGATGGCTTGCGCTTCGAGCAGCATGGATGCGTAATCGTCCTGGTTTACGGCAGAAAGCTGTGCCGCGCCGTATCGCTTGAGTAATGTGCGTACATGTGCGCCATAGCCCGCCGCGCTCTTGGCGGCCAGTTCGGCGCGAACTTCCTCTTTGGTGATGGGCTTGGGTGCCGGTTCTTCCGTGGCAGATTCTTCGCCGGAAAACAGCTGTGTCAGTGAGTCTGCTACGGCAGTCAGCGCCGCCGCGGTGTTCCTAAGCTCGTCGATTGCCTGGGACAGTTCGTTCATGTGTGACATACAGGTTACCTCCTCTCTCAGATTGGCTGTGGTGTTCAATAGCGTGTCTGTGGTTGACCATGATTTTCACCTCCGTTCTGGCGCTTGTTGCGTCCTTACACCTTACTATTCGGACAGGCAGGGGCGGAATGTGGACAGTGGCTTAAGAATTTTCTTCGATTATTTTCTGAAGTCGGGCTGCCGCACGCTTGACACGCTTCAATACGCCGGAATGGTCTTTGCCCAGACGCCGCGCCAGCTCGCGGGCGTTGCAGCCTGCGTTTATGAAGCCGATTAGGATATCGCGGTCGGAATCCGAGAGAGCGTTGAAGGACTCGCGGTGGATGATGACGTGTTCCTTCTTAATAAGGAGAAATTCAGGTGTATCGGCATCAGGAAGAGTGTCGCCGAAAGTCAAGCCGTCCTCGTTTAGCGGATAGTCGAGATGAAGATCAGGTTGGCGTTCTTTGTCACGAATTGCTTGCTGCTCACGGTAGAAGCGCTTGTACTCGGCCTCAAATTCTCGATATGCGGCAGCAAACCGCTCTGCACGTTCCGGGTCATACGGAAAGAGATAGGCAATGCCATCATCGAAGTCGATGTAGACCTGACTCATGGGATAGGGCTGCTGCTCCAACTGGCGCATAAAGGCTGATCTGGGAACTTGCTTTTCACAAAATTCTGATTCGCAGAGACGGTATCGCATGGGCTTAAACTCACGAGACTGCTTGGGGATAAAAGGAAGCCTTTTGGAAGTGTCGCTAACGTAATTATTCATCATTTTCCTCCTGTGATTGTCGTTGAAGTAATTGCTGCAACGACAAATGAGGAGGAGAACGGGTGTGTATAGGAAACATAAAAACAGCCCTCCGATTGCTGATACAAAACGGAGAGCTGCTTTGAGCATGGCAAATAGCACAGACCTCGAAGTAGAATCTCCGTTTTAGGTCTGCATCCGCCTCGTTAGCTCGAAGGGCTGCATATGATAACGCTTCATAAGGCTAATCCCGAATGGTCTATGGCCATGACCATTGCGGCGAATGAAGCGCATGTGATATAATTAGTCGTTGATGACCTGCTGAAGATCGGCAAAGACTTCCGGATAGTAGCAATGACTCAGATCATACAGATTTCTGGCATCATACCGCCGAAAAATGGACTTGACGACGTCAGCTCCTGCTTTCGCTGTTGCCTCTGCAATGGCATTCTCGATGTTGATTTCCCAGTTCCTTTTTTCCTGTCGGTTCACGATTACACCACCTTTTCACTTTGATGATGGTGCATTAACGCGTATTTGCACCTGTTAATGTGGATTGCCAGCTTGAAAGATTGATTTTTGCCTATAAAAAGTGCTATAATGGCGATACAGCCTTTTATGGCTCAAGTCGCGCTTCCCAACTTGCAAGCTAATCATACCAAGACGAATCCCTAATGCGAACTGGCTGAATCCCTAATAGCCAGAATCTTATCCCTAATGATGAAGGTGGTGGAGAAATGACAATTCATGATCTTACCGTAGCTTTGTTGGCTGGACATCCACGTTATGCGAAATGGCGTATTTTGAGAGGGCTTGAAAAAGCATTAGGTACGACACTGGGCGTTGGGGATAAAATGCTTGAAAAAATATGTAATGGCGGGAAAATATATGCCGATACGAAACAGGCCTTTATGTGCAACTGGGACGCAAAAGAGGCTGAGGTACTTGTATATTTGAATGGCTTAATAGAAGATTCCCAACGCGTGGCAAACGCCCTGGGTATACCGGGATCAGACGAGTATAATAAAGCTCTGCTCTGCAAAGCAGTGCGGTTTCAATTTGCAGCATTTTTCGATGATGCAGCAGGAATTGATGTAGAAAATCACATACCGGATATTTATCAGAAGTTGCTGGAGAATCCAGATGCGCTACCCGTGGTAGGTGGAGCACTATATCCCGGGGATGCTGCTCATGACTATACCAAATGCAAGCAATATCAAATTGATGTGTATGGTTCATTGCTTTATGAAATGGAATTGCAGAACATAGGGAAAGTTCCATGGGTAAACAGGACTATGGTATTTGCCGAGGAAGGTGCAAAGATCCGTCCAAGTTCTGCAAGAATACCGATTCCGGAAACTCGTCCCAATGGCATCGTGAAGTTGCAATTCACTTTATCCGGTCGCGGGGCAGAAGGCACGACATATATGTGCTGGAAAATGGTCGATGCAAACGGCAATGACTGCTTTCCGAAAGAACCGGATAAATTCCATATGGAAATCATTACTGTATTTACCCCAAATGACTGACGGAGGTACTTATATTATGGAGCCAACAACGATTGAAAAATGGTCAACACTAAAAGAAGTGCAAGAGTATTTAGGCGTTGGTCGGGAATCTATTCTTCAATGGATCGCCAAAAGAGGCATGCCCGCCTATAAGGTTGGACGCTTATGGAAGTTCAAACTGTCCGAGGTTGACGAATGGATTCGCTCAGGCGGCGCAGCTGACCACAGCGACGATGAAAATAGTGACGCATAACGCATAACGCATAACGGAAGGAAAAGTGCACCACGCACTTTGCAAGGAGGAACACCAATGGCTGCAATCAACGATTTGATCGCTCAGGTTGATAACCCGGAGCTTCGTGCTCGCCTTGAGCAGGAGGTTGCTCATCTTAATAAGCAAAAGAAATTCGGACTTGTGTTTGAAGAGCATATGCCGGAATGCACACCTCTTTATGAAATGCCGATTCGCGTTGGCAGTCATGTGGCGTTGCGTACACAAAAGGATATTCAAAAGCTTTATACCGTGACTGCAATTACGGAAGATAAGGCACTGTGCATCTGCGAGGCCGACAAGGAGCAGGCGGAGTTTGCCCTTGCCGACATTGTAGTAGTTGCACAGTTCGGTGAGCCGATTTATCCTTACCTGAAACCGCTGGACAGCGTATGCAATGCGCCCGATAGCGATCTTTGGCATACGCTCATCGAGGCGGACAATTACCATGCCCTGCAGCTTTTGGAGTACCTGTATGCAGGCAAGGTGGACTGCATCTATATCGACCCGCCCTACAACACCGGCGCAAAGGACTGGAAATACAACAACGACTATGTAGACGGTGCCGACAGCTACCGCCACAGCAAGTGGCTGTCCTTTATGCAGCGCCGATTGAAGCTTGCAAAGAAGCTGCTCAACCCCAACGATTCCGTGCTCATCGTGACCATTGATGAAAAGGAATACCTGCATCTTGGATGTCTGCTGGAGGAAATGTTCCCAGAAGCAAGAACACAGATGGTAAGCTCATGTATTATGCCTGGTGGTGTTTCGAGAGGAAATGAATTTGGAAGATCAGATGAATACATTTACTTTGTGAAAATTGGAACTTCTTCGCCTGTTGCAATGCAGTTAGGCGACGAATGGCTTGGAGGAGTGAAGAATACTTCTCGGTCTAAAGTGCATTGGGAAGGCTTGCTTCGAACCGGAACAAATAATATGCGCAGTGACCGACCAAATCTATTTTATCCTGTATTGGTATCGAAAGATGGTAAAAAATTCTTGGGAGTTGGAAATCCCTTAAAAATAACGGATGATAGAAATTCGTATATTCCTCCTGATGGAGCAAAAGCAATTTTCCCAATTCACACCGACGAAACTGAGGGACGTTGGCGTATTAGCCATGAGAAACTACTTGAACTATATGACGCTCACGTTGTTCGACTTGGCGGATTTACCCCTCGTGGAATGGCAATAAATTACCTCAAGCAAGGTGAGTATGCTAAAGTCTTAAATGGCACATATAAAGTTAGGGGCATAAATGAGGATAATTCATATGACCTTGATGATGGTGATTATAAACCCTCATTTATCCCATCTACGCAGTGGACAATTCCGCTACACGATGCAAGTAGGCATGGTAGCGGAATGCTGAGAAAGATCTTTGGGGACAAGGTATTTTCATTCCCCAAGTCCCTCTATGCTGTCCATGATGCTATCCGTTTCTTCGTTGCCACCAAACCCAACGCCCTCATCCTCGATTTCTTCGCCGGTTCGGGCACGACGCTGCATGCGGTGAATCTCCTGAACGCCGAGGACGGTGGTCATCGCCGATGTATCATGG
>CAVBFK010000387.1:0-30685 GCA_963594395.1 Lachnospiraceae bacterium | reverse complement strand
GAATCATCCATGGCAAATCTCCCTGCACAGACCAACATCAAAAACATGAAGAGCATCATCGATAACGTGTCTCTGAAGGAACGTCTTCAGAGCACGCTGGGCGAGGCTCCCGGCACCTTCCTTTCTACGGTGCTGGAGCTGTACACCTCTGATAACTACCTTGTGCAGTGTGACCCCAACAAGGTCATGGCAGAGGCCATGAAGGCCGCAAGCCTGCGCCTGCCGGTGAACAAAAGCCTGGGCTTTGCCTACATCCTGCCCTACCGGGTCAAGGGTGAAATGACCCCCACCTTCATCCTGGGCTATCGTGGATTGATTCAGTTGGCACAGCGCACGGGCATGTATCGCGCCATCAACGCGGATTGCGTCTATGAGGGTGAAAATCCTGTGTTCAACCGGGTGACCGGCACGCTGACCATCGAAGGCAGCGCCACCTCTGACAAGGCCATCGGCTACTTTGCCTACTTCGAGCTGCTGAACGGCTTCAAGAAGGCCGTGTATTGGACCCGTGAGAAGGCTGAAGCCCACGGCAAGAAGTATTCCAAGGCCTTTGGCAATGGCCCCTGGCAGACCGATTTTGACGCCATGGCGTGCAAGACGGTGCTCCGTCAGCTGCTGAGCAAGTACGGTGTCATGTCGGTGGAGTTCGCCAACGCCATGGCGCAGGATCAGGACAACGCTGTGGCCATGGAGGTGGCCGAAAACGCCAACGCAGAGCCGCTGGTTCTCCCCGAAAACCGGGTGGTTGTTTCCGGCAATGTGGATGATCCTTCCGACATGCAGGCGCCTGCAGTGGATGCATCCACGGGTGAAATTCTGGAGCCCGGATTCTGATGATCCTTCGTGTGTTGTCCACGGGAAGCGTGGGCAATGCCTACCTGCTGGAGGCAGGCGGTCAGGTGCTTCTGCTGGATGCGGGGATTCCCCTGCAGCGGATTATCAAAGCCCTAGACCGCCCCTCTGCCATGGTAGGGTGTGTGGTGACGCATGAGCATCAAGATCACTGCAAGAGCGTGGTCAAGCTGCTGGAAAGGGGCATTCCCGTTGCCCTGTCGGAGGGTACCTGGGAGGCCATCAAGCCGGAGGGCACGTTCCTCAACCCGTGGAGGGTCAAGCGGGAAAGCTTCTGCATGGGTGACTTCACAGTGCTGCCGTTCGGTGTCCAGCACGATGCAGAAGAACCGCTTGGCTTCCTGATTCGGTTTGAGCCGACGCAGGAAACCTTTCTCTACGTCACCGACACATATTATCTGCATTACACCTTCCCCGGCGTGAATTATTGGCTGATCGAATGCAACTACTGCGATGAAACTCTGGACGATCAGTATCACAGCGAAGCCATTTCCCTGCAGATGCGCGGACGACTGCGGAAAAGTCACTTGTCCCTGAATCGGCTGTTGGACATTATCAAGGCCAACGACATGCGGTCCACCTCCAGCATGATCCTCTGCCACCTGTCTGATGCCCGGAGTGATGAAGGGAAGATGGTGCATGATGTGCAGGAAGCTCTGCCCGAGGCGCATGTCTACGCCGCCCATGCCGGGGACACCTACGAACTGAATCGAACCCCATTTTGATAAAGGAGCGAAAGCTATGAATGCATTGACCATCATCGGAAACCTGACAAGAGACCCTGAACGCCGTATCCTGAATGACGGCCGGACGGTGTGCATGATGAACGTTGCCGTAAACCGCATGAAGAAGGACGCCGGCGTGGATTATTTCCGCGTCAGTGTGTGGGGCAACATGGGCGAAAATTGCCTCAAGTACCTGGCCAAGGGGCGCAAGGTGGCTGTCCAGGGCTCTGTATCGGTGCATGCCTACAAGAATCAGCAGGGCGAGGCTGTCGGCTCTCTGGAAGTCTTCGCAAGCAATGTGGAGTTCCTCAGCAGCGGCAACGGCACTTCTGCCCCGGCCGCGTCTTCTGCCCCGGCTTCTGATCCCTCTGGTTATACCCCCGTCAATGATGACGATCTCCCCTTCTAAAGACTAAGAAGGAGGACGAACGACAATGGCAATGCCTTATTTGATGATCTTTTTGAGCGTGGAAACGTTGGAGACCCTAGAAGCTCTTTCCGATGCGGAGCGCGGGCGCCTGCTGACAGCTATGTGCAAGTACTGTCAAGATGGTGATCTACCTTCCTTGGGTGGGAGTGAGCGGGTCGCGTGGCCCATGTTCCGGAAGATGATTGATAATGCATCGGCATCCTACAAGGCCAAGGTTGAGGCCGGTGCAAAGGGCGGGAACAAGAAGCAGACCAACAAGCAAAAGGGTAGCACGAGCCTAGCAGAAGCTAGCAGAGACCTAGCAGAAGCTAGCACAAAGGTAGCAAAGGGCAAGCAAACGCCTAGCACAGACCTAGCAAATGGTCAGCAGAAGGGTAGCGAAAGGTACCAAGAATTAAGAATTAAGAATTATTCTTCTGCTGCCGCAGAAGAAGCGCGCGCGCGCGAGGGCACGGCGGCGGCCGCGGAGGAAGATTTGAACCTGATCGCCTCTCAGCACACTGAGGTGTTCGATGCGGCGGAACGGTACGGCTTCCTCAAGTCGCAGGCGCATCTGGATAAGCTGAATGCCCTTCTCAGCGAGTATGAGCCGGAATGGATTCTGCGTGCCATGGATGACGCCAATGATAATAATGCCGCCTCCTTCGCCTATATCCGCAAGATTCTGGAGCGGTGGAAGAGTGAGGGCGGCATACATGACGGACGCAAGAAAGCCCCTGAGGGAGGCGGGAGTGAATGGGACAACGCGAACTTCCTGACGTAAGCCCGGACAGCCAAACGGCTAATCTGGCCGCCGCAGAAACGGAATGGGCGCTGTTGGGAACGTGCTTCCAGGATGCAGGGTGTGCCGTAAAGGCCTCCACCCTGTCCCCGGAATGCTTTACGTCGCCCATCACCAAGGCCATGCACAAGGCCATTGCAGACATGGCCAGCACGGGCAGGTTGGACGGCATCACCATTGCGGAGGCCATGCGAAAGCAGGGCATCGAGAACCCGGAAAGTGCGGTGGTGCAGGCCATGTCTGCGGGCTATCTGCCAAGCATGTTCGACGAATACGCGGCCATTCTGGACCGGTACCGGATGCGGCGAACATTATCATCCCTGGGCTGGAAGATGTGGCAGGAAGCCCGGAATGACGCGGCCTCCACGGAAGCCATGGTGGCGGAAGTGCTGAGCACCCTGCAAGAGGGCGTCAAGTCCGGCCGGAAACTGCAGACCACGG
Organism: Lachnospiraceae bacterium; assembly: GCA_963594395.1. Lineage (GTDB taxonomy): Bacteria > Bacillota > Clostridia > Christensenellales > Aristaeellaceae > CAKUFA01. Next base: position 27,456 of record CAVBFK010000387.1, on the reverse strand, counting down.
AAGACTCCCTGATGGATTTCTATGATTGGCTGTACCGCAAGGATGACCGTCTGATCGGCACCGGCATTGGAGATCTGGATCGAATCATCGGAGGCTTTCAGCCGGGTCAGCTGATCGTGCTGGCCGCCCGGCCAAAGGTGGGCAAATCAGCCTTGGCGACCTACATCACGGAAATGATCGCCGAAAAGGGCGGCAAGGTGCTGTTCGTCTCCCTGGAGATGGGTGCAAGGGAAATCATGCAGCGGCGGGTGGCCATGGCGTCAGGTGTGGATCTGGCGGCCATCAATCGCAGGCAGATCTCCGAGGCTGATTCCTTGGCCATCGCCAATGCGGTGAGCGACATCAGCCACAACGCCGTGACCTATGACGAAACGGCCTACACCCCGTATCGGGTGGCACGGTCCGCTAGAGAGCTGAAGCCGAAGGGGCTTGACCTGATTGTCATTGACTATCTGCAGCTCATGTCCAGCGATGCGAAAACAAAGAGCCGCACCGAAGAGGTGTCTGCCATCACCCGCGAGCTGAAACAGCTGGCCATGCAGTTGCAAGTGCCGATTCTGGCGCTGAGTCAGTTCAACCGGCAAAGTGAGCTGGGCGGCCACAGCCGGATGCCGGTGATCTCTGAATTGCGGGAATCGGGTTCCATCGAGCAAGATGCCAACGTGATTCTGATTCTCCACCCGCCGGAGGAACCGCCGGAATACAAGAAAGACCAATGGCAGCATTATCACGCCTGCCAAGCTAACGGATGCGAGTATATGTGGCTCAATGTGGCTGCCAACCGTCAAGGACCTACGGGGCTGATTGAGCTGTGTTTTGATAAACCGCATGTGCGATTCACATGCTTTGCGAAAGGAGAATGACCATGACCTTGGGAGAACTGCTGGAAGTATTCCATGCGAATCACGTGGAGATTCTCAGCAACGGATCAGAGATCCTGGGGCACATCGAGGGATGCTCTCTAGATCTCAGGTATGCCCTAACCCGGCGCGTGCTCAGCGCCATCGTCACCGATGTGGATATCATCCTGACTGCCCCATCACCCAACAGTATGCCGGAGCCGGTGCTGCAGGTGGTAATTGATTCGGGTTCTGTGCCCTGCGGAGGTGATGCGGATGCGGATTCTTGCCATTGATCCCGGCACTGAGCAGAGTGCCTTCTGTGAGGTGGATTACGACACCTACGAAATCCACGATTTCGGGAAGATTGATAATGCAGACCTGCTCTCCAGGATTCAGTTCGACTCCTACCAGGTGGCCGTGATCGAGATGGTGGCCTGCTACGGTATGCCGGTGGGTCGGGAAGTCTTCGAGACGTGCGTGTGGATCGGACGCTTTGAGCAGGCCGCAGAAAGCCTTCTCAAGCTGACGGATCGCATCTATCGAGAAGAGGAGAAGCAGACCCTGTGCCACTCCCTGAAGGCCAAAGACAGCAACATCATGCAGGCGCTGATCGATCGGTTTGCTCAGCATGACCTGACCACCGGCAAGGGAACAAAGTTCAACCCGGATTGGTTCTACGGCTTCAAGAAAGACATCTGGTCGGCCTATGCGGTGGCTGTCACCTGGATCGACAAGCGAAAGGAGCAAGGCTTTCATGATCGAGCGACCCAGCCTGATGGACAGGCGGAACCTGAATGACAATCGCATGCACAGTGCCCTGTATTGGCTTGTTATGGTCGGTGAAGCCCTGGATGCGGAGACGAGAAAGCATCTGTGGCAGAGTGCGGTCAGAGAGGCCAAATTGGGGCAAATACAGCGTGCCACGGATAGGCCGCAGAAAGGCGTAGCCCAACAGCGAAAGGATGAACCAACATGGCAGAAAGCACAACAGCGCCGAGCCTAAAGAAACTGCGCAAGCTGGCACTACGGGAGCTGGAGAATTGGAAATTTATCAAAGAGCACGGCGGGCAGGATCCCTTCTGGGCGGACGGCTACAACCTGAATCTGATTCGTAACCACATCATCGGCTACAACCGGGATATCTGCGAGGCAGATCACACGCCGGTGCAATACGACCTGTTCGGCGGATCGAAGCCCATGGAGAGCGATCTGTGCGTGCCCGTGCCCAAGGAAATGCCCATGGACTACATGGCCAACGCATCAAAGATCCGCACGGATGCGGTGCTGATGCTGGATCAGCTGAGCAAAGGTCGGGACTCGGAGCGAATCGAAAAGCTCTACCGGGCGCTGGAAGATGCGGTGAGGCGGCGGGATTTGGTGGACATGCGGCGGTACAACCGATCTGCAAAGAAAGCAATGGACGAACATAAGGAGGACGAACACGATGAAGAATGATAATCAGGGTTGCTGCTACATCAACAAAGATCAATCAGTAACCATCGAGGCAACAGACCGCGATGAGGCGCGGATGGTGTGTGCACTGCTGTGGCACCTGGCCAAGCATGACTGGCCGGTCATGAGTGCTCATCAATACATGGTATCTCTGAGCCGTGTCATGGGTGACCCCATGGCCGCGCCTGGCTTTGACAAGGGCACAGTGGTTCAATGGGGCATAGATGCATTGGTGGATCTCCAGAAGGATCATGCGGCCATCTTGCAGGTTGAAGTCGACGATGAGGTTGAGGATGATGAACCTGAAGAGGAAAAAGAAGACGAGCCCGATGAAGCGCTTGATGAGGAAGAAATGACCAAACAGCTGAAGACCGTGGTGGAAGCCCTGAATAATCTGCTGAAGGGCGGTGGTGAGCAATGAAAAACATTGTGGATATGGTGCGGGCACTGATTCGAGAAATGCACAACCGCGGCATGACCTATGACAACATTGGGAACTTACTTTCTGCCCTGGTGGGAGAAGAGCGAGGTTTGAAGGAGGCAGAGAACCATGAAGAATGACCATGAGCTGGTTTCCAGCTCAGCCATGCGGACGCTGATGCTTCTGCGGACGGCAATCTACAGCGGCGAGGTGGACACGGTGTCCACCTCTGTCCGCAAGGGTGAAATCGCCGTGTGCAATGATCTGCGGGAAGTGATTGAGGACGTGCTGGAGCTGGAAGACGATTATCGCGACATGAAGCTCCGCTATCAGTGCGAGAAAGAGGAAAACGAGCGGTACAGCGAGCTTCTGTGCGGCCTGGCGCCGGATGATTTGACCGAAGAGCAGGAAGAAGCGATCAAGCGTTTGGTGAGGCCCTGGAGCGATTGGGATGGTGAAAGCGATGAGTGAGCTATTCGGAACGCTGATCATTGTGCTGGGTGTGCTGGTGGTTATGTGCTTGCTGAACAGCGCAGGGAGGGACTGAAAATGATAAAGTTGGGCGCCATGCTGGACGTGATGGATCCCACGGATCATGTGAGCATCAACCTGTTTTCCAGCTGTTGCGAGGAAGAGCAAGAGGTTACCGGCGTGGTAGGCACGCTGAAGCTGATTCTTCACCCGTTTGTGCAGGGCTGTGAAGTGGCACAAATCTATAGCGAGGACAATCGTGTGGTGTTCATGGTGAGCGTGGATCAACAAGGAGAAAACAAACGATGAAATGGAGATACAAATGCATGGACGTTGAGCTGATCGGAATGACGAAGCCTGTGGTGGATGCACTGGAAGACGTTGCAGATCTTCCCGCCGCCGCCGCGGGTGTGTGTGTCGGCAAAGGGAAGAGCCGCCATGGGCTGAAGGTGGCGCTGGAATCCGGCCATGATTCGGTGCTGGAGCATGTGAGTTTCACGTTTCGTGTGTCCGGCGTGAGTCGTGTGCTGTTGGCACAGCTGACCCGGCACAGGATCGCATCTTTTTCTGTGGAGAGTCAGCGGTATGTGAACCAGGCGGAGCAGAAGATTATCATTCCTGATACGATTGAGCACAATCTGGATGCGGCCACTTGTTACCTTTCCGCGGACAAGATGCTGCGGGAAGCCTACACCTATCTGATCGAGCAGGGCGTGCCGGAGGAAGACGCGCGGTACATTCTCCCTGCGGGCATCGCCACGACCCTGATTCTGACCATGAACGTGCGGGAACTGCGGCATTTCTTCTCCCTGCGGTGCTGCAATCGTGCCCAATGGGAGATCCGCAATCTGGCGGACACCATGCTGATGATCTGCCAGCGGGAAGCGCCGGAGCTATTCGAGAATGCAGGGGCACCGTGCATGGCCGGAAAGCCCTGCCCGGAGATGAAGCCCTGCGGAAAACCGAGAAGAAAGGTGGAGGAATGATAATATGCGACTGATTGACGCGGATGCGCTGCTGAAAAAGCTGGATGATGTCATGGTAGATCTGGAAGCCACAACCCAGCCAAGCACCATGCGGAACTACAACGATGCCGGCCGAATCTTTGACAGCATGATTCGCATGGCACCGACCATCCGAGATGCGGTCAATGGCAATGCGGATCTGTCTGACCTGATTGAGCAGATCAGGCAGATGGTCAGCACCTCTGCACGGTGCATGCAGCTGTCCGAGGAAGCTTCTGAATTGGCACAGGCGGCCTGCAAGTATGCGCGCATCCTGGACGGCACCAACCCCACGCCGGTGACCAAAGAAGAGGCGTGGGAAGCCGTCTGCGAAGAGTACGATGACGTGCAGAATGCCGCCGCGGTGCTTGGCGTAACGGGAAGCCGTCTGCGCCAGTTTGAAAAAAGAGCGCGCTGGCGGGATCGCTGTCTGGAGAGTCAAAAGAAGCAATAACGGAAAGGGAGCAAGCACGACATGAACAAGAAACAAGCCATGAACCGGGCACAGCGGCGGAAGGAAGAACGGGAAAATCGGAATCCCAAGGTTCTCAGAGGAACAAAGCAAGAGCTCCTGACGCGAATGGCAAAGAACGGCATCACCATGAAGGAGCTGGAACACAACTATGCGGTGGGTTTTGAGGCAGGCGAGATGGAAGGCATCCGCAACACCTACACCATCGTCTATGCGGCCTTTATTCTGGCCGCCAACGAACTGTATGGATTCGGATTCACACGTTCCAAGCGGCTGGTGAAGCGGGCGGACGAATTGGTGGCATCCCGCATTCTGTCTGATGATGATGCGGTTAACGAGGTTTGGGATCGTGTCGGGCTGAAGCTGGACATGAAGCTGCCGTTTGGTAATGTGGAGGACAAAACAGAGTAGAAAAGGAGGTGCACAGTATGACGGAATCGGACAACAACGTTTCTTCTAATCAGATCCCTTCGGAGCTGGATCTGGATTGGGGCTATATTCGATGGCTGGAACGGCATCGGGACAGCGCGGTGGAGATGCTTCACACTCCCGGGCTGATCCCCACCAAACAGCGGGAAGCGGAACGGCGATGCAGAGTTTACACCAAGGCTCTGCAAGCCGAGGTCACCGAGCAGACCCTTCGCAGGCAGATCGGCCGGGTAATGGAAATCATGGCGGCCGAGCTGGCACGCGGGCAGATCAGGCCGAGCCTCTATCAAGAGGTGCTGAAGGCAACACAGCAGAAAGAAGACTAACTAGGAGGGGCAGAATGAAGCCGGAGGAAGTCAATGCAATGCTGGCAAGCTATCTGGAGGATAAAGGACGGTATCTTCATCTGACCAAGCTTGTGCAGGAGATGACACGGAAATTTGAGGCGGCCAAGAACTATGCCATTCAGGTGGAGGCCAGCCCTGGCGGCCAGGATCTGAGCGGGATGCCTCATGCCCCCGGCATTGGGAAGCCCACCGAGAGGATCGCGGTCAAATTTGCGGCCGAGGATTATCCAGAGTATGTCAAGCCCTACAAGCGGCGGCTGGATCAGGCCACAGAACAAGCCAACCGAATGAAAAACCGCATCGAGTACGTGGAAGCCTGGCTGTGCGGCTTAACCACCAAGGAAGAGTGGATCATCCGGCACAACGTCATGGACGGCCTTTCCTGGCGGGATACGGTTCGGCTCTATCAAGAGGAATTTGGAACGTATTGCAGCAAAGACAGCCTCAAGCGAATGCGGGATCATGCGCTGGATAAAATCTATCGGATTGCAGAATAATGCAGAGCCCTGGAAGATGCTCCGGGGCTCTGAGTTTTTTATAGGCTGGATCTTGCCCCAACCCCGTTTCTTTTTTTGACATTTGATCGTGAGGCAGTTATAATAAGGGGCAAGATAGGGGGGATTCCAATGGTGACTCCAAGCAAGCTCCTTTTTGATAGGGCACACCGCAAAAGCGTCTATAACATCCAACCTATCAGTAACGTTCCCTCTGTGATTGAGCACGGGATTCTTTCATACCAGCGCGCTGAAGCCTTACAGCATGAGTCGATTGCCATGCAAGATGTTCAAAGCAAAAGAGCAGATGTTTGCATTCCTAACGGCAAGCCGCTTCATTCTTATGCCAATGCCTATTTTGATCCGCGCAACCCCATGATGTACAAACGGCAACAGGACGCAGAAAATCTATGCGTTTTGGCTGTTGCAGCAACCATCCTTGACTTGCCTGGTGTTATCGTGTCGGATGGAAACGCTGCAAGCAGGTATAGCCGTTTTTATGCTCCGGCAGATGGCATTCAAAAGCTTGATTTTGTAACTGTCTACTGTGAATGGTGGACAAGTGAAGATTGGCTGGATCAGCAGCGCAAAAAGCGTATTAAATGCGCTGAAATTCTTGTACCTGATGCAATTCCCTATGAGTACATCATAGGTGCCATTACGGTCAGCGAACAAGCGAAGGAAACCTTGCAAGCCCAGGGATTTCAGAAAGAGATTGTGATCAGACCCAGAGTATTCTTCAGAAAGGAGGATGATTCATGAAAATCTTGCTAGGGAACCTTTTTGACAGCAAATGCAGTACTTTGGTGAATACCGTGAATTGTGTCGGTATTATGGGAAAAGGCATCGCTTTAGAATTCAAAAATAAATATCCGCACATGTTTGAAGAGTATCAAATGCTATGCAAAAACGGTTGCGTCAAGCCTGGCTGCCCTTATCTTTATCGCGACTTAACAGGCGCATCCATCCTCCTTTTCCCGACAAAAGATCACTGGCGTTCTCCCTCCAAATTTGCTTATATTGCCGATGGATTGCATTGGTTTCGCGATAACTATCATGACCTTGGCATCACGTCGATTGCATTCCCGCCCCTTGGCTGCGGAAACGGCGGCTTATCCTGGGAAAATGTCGGGCCTGCCATGTATCAGGCATTGAAGGATTTGCCGATTGAAATAGAAATCTACGCTCCCTATGGAACGCCGAAAGAACAGTTGACAGAACGTTATCTGAGCCAGCCGCAAAAGCAGGCAGTTGACGGGAAGACAACTTCTTTGAATGATAAATGGCTGCTGATTCTCGAAGTCGTGCGCCAGGTCAATGAACAGCAATATACGCTCCATGTAGGCCGGGTGATTTTTCAGAAGATCTGTTATGTTCTAACACGTTCAGGCATTCAAACCGGCTTCACTTTTACCCGCGGCAGTTACGGCCCTTATTCTGCTGATGTGAAAGCTAGCATTACAGCCCTGTCGAATGCCAACTTCATGGTGGAAACGCAACAGAACGGGCAAAGCATGGTAGAAACCCATGTAACGAACCGCTTCGTTTTTCATCCGTCACTTTACACCGACAAAGAGCTTCACTGCCTAGACCAAACGGTTGATCTGTTCAGCCGTATCAAAAACACAGATCAAGCTGAGGTAATGGCCACCGTTATGTTTGCTTATGATGAACTTCAACCCTCTGCTACAACAACAGAGGACGATGTGCTGGAACGTGTGCTAGAATGGAAAAAGCACTGGATTGGTTCAAAAGAAGAGGAAGTTAAGCAAGCAATCCGCAGCCTGGCTATTTTGGGTTGGATCGCTCCTGCAATGTCTTTTCAGATGGATGATGAATGATCTGGAAAACATAAGGGAAAAATCAAAGTGCATCGGTTTTGCATCGGTTTTGCATCGGTTTTGCTACCCCCTCCCCCCTTGACGACCGTTTTTCGGTGTGCTATAATTATACTTAGAGAAGAAGGCGAATTGTTCGACCTTCTTCTTTTTCGTTGCTCTTCGATCACAGCAATCTCAGCAAAAGCAGCATCAATCTTCGAGAAGGTGCAAGGGCGGCTGATCGGATGCTTTTCCGGATCATACCGCGGTCATCTCTTCCAGATGGCCGGTCTCTTCTCCCTGCTCTTTGCATATTGAATGATAATATCGATTGCTGAAACAGGAAGACACGAAGATCAGATGCAAGATCATTGCAGGATGTTTCTTCACGATGCAGATTGCTATGATCGGGAAACAAGAACAAGCAAAAGCGTTCGATTGCTGCTGCCAGAGAACACAAAGCAGTGAAATGCCGGAAAGATGCCGGTTGGATGCAGAAGAAGCACCGGGATCATACAAAGCAATGTTCTGAAGAATGCAGCAAGCTATATCTCATCAAGGGCAAGCCTCTTTGCAGGTTTGTCCTTTTCTTTTCCCTGTTCTGCTGTTTGATATGCTATAAGACATCCGGAACAGTCAAAAGAACGGTACGTCAAACGACTACAAAGCAGTGTAAACCCCAAAGACCGACTTCGCCCCCTTACGGGCTGAATAAGCGAGGTGGTGGAAGATGGCAGGAAATGACAATCTCATCCCGGTAAACCAACGAAGTAAGGACGAGCAAAGGAAAATACAGTCCAACGGCGGCAAGAAATCCGGTGAAACACGCCGCCGCCAGAGAGACTTGCGCAAGGCCTTTGAGCAGGTGCTGAAGGCCAAGCCGAACCTGAGCAAGCAAGAGCTGATGGAGCTCCAAAACGGCGGTTACCAGGGCAAGGGCAGGGGCAAGAGCGAGTACGACGTGCTGATGCTCTCCTTCGCCGCCCTGGCTGAAAAGTGCAAACAGGGCGATGTGCAGGCCATCCGGCTGATGCTGGAGATCATGGGTCAGGATGCACGCAGCATGAGCATCAGGGAGCAGATCGAAGCCAAGACCGCACAGCCTACCCCGCCGGATCAATCCCCGGCCTATACATCCTTCCTTCACGCCTTGAATGAGAAAGCAGGTGACGCCTTTGACGATGACGGCATTGACGGCGAGGACGTCCCCGCAGGGCTTGACGACACGCCCAACGAATGACGGACCGTTTAAGCCCTTTTCCCCAAGGCAGCTGAAAGTGCTGACATGGTGGACACCGGACAGTCCCTTCAGGGATCACAACGGTATTATTGCAGATGGATCTATCCGATCCGGCAAAACGCTGTCGATGTCGCTGTCTTTCGTGATCTGGGCAATGGCCACCTTCAACGGCCAGAATTTCGCCATTTGCGGCAAAACGGTGGGTAGCCTTCACCGCAACGTAATTCGAGGTCTTCTGCCCATGCTGACCGCCCTGGGCTATGACGTGCATTTCCGGCGCACGGATGGCATGATTGTCATCACCAGGGGCGGCGTGCAGAACTACTTTTATTGCTTCGGCGGCCGGGACGAATCATCGCAAGACCTGATTCAGGGCATGACCCTGGCAGGGATCCTCTTTGATGAAGTCGCCCTTATGCCGGAAAGCTTTGTCAACCAGGGCACCGGCCGATGCAGTGTCACAGGAAGCAAGTTCTGGTTTAACTGCAACCCAGGCGGCCGCCTGCATTGGTTCAAGATCAAGTGGATCAACCGCTATCGTCAGTCCAAGCTCCTTTATCTGCATTTCACCATGGAGGACAATCTCTCGCTGACCGAAGACGTCAAGGAACGGTATCGCTCCATGTACACCGGCGTATTCTACAAGCGGTACATCGAGGGCCTGTGGTGTGCCGCTGAGGGCATTATCTACGACTGCTTTGATAATGAGCTCAATTCCTTCACCTGGAAGCAGGGCGACCCCTTGCCTTTCATTCAAGGCCAGGCGCGGCATTTCGTGGGTATCGACTACGGCACCACGAACCCCACCGTGTTCCTGGATGCATGGGATGACGGGCAGACCTTCTGGATCATGCAGGAATACTACCACGACAGCCGGGCTTTGCAAAAGCAGAAGACGGCCAGCGAGTACGCAGAGGATCTGGACAAGTTCCTGGGCGGCGATCATTCGGCAAGAATCATCGTTGACCCATCTGCAGAGGCCTTCAAGCTGGAGCTGCGGAACAAGGGCTATCGCATCATGAATGCGGATAACGAGGTGCTGGAGGGCATTCGTTTCACGTCTACCATGCTCAGGAAGCGGCACATCCGCATTGAGCGCGGATGCACCAACATCAGGCGCGAGTTTGATTCCTACGTATGGGATGAAAAAGCCGCGCAGCAGGGCACGGAGCGGCCTGTGAAGGAGAATGACCACGCCATGGACGCCCTGCGATACATCATCAAAACGACCATCAACAGAAGGAGGCTTGCCCAATGAGCAAACGTTTGAGGAATGCCAGACGGCGGCAGGCCGCTGATCGGAAACCCCAAGGATTTCAGCAGAGTACCGCCGCTAGGCCACAAAGCAACGTTCTGACATCCAGGCTGACCATGGATATGCTGTTAAACCAGGCCGCAAGACTAGGACCTGCGGATAACCTGCTGAGCCAAAACCGCTATGCATCGGATCGCCTGACAGAGAATTATTCTCTGCTGGACAGCCTGTATCGCTCTGACTGGATCGTGAACAAGATCATCAATGTTGTGCCCGAAGACATGACAAAAAACTGGGTGGATCTTACCTGCCAAGTGAACCCGGATCAGGACAATGAGCTGAAGCGGCAAGAGCGCAAAACGCACATCAAGGCTCAAGTGCTGGAAGGTCTGAAATGGGGACGCCTTTATGGCGGTGCGGCGGGCATTATGGTCATTGACGGCCAGGAAGACATGCTGGATCAGCCGCTGGATTTGGATATGGTGGTGCCGGACAGCTTCCGTGGCCTGCTGATCGCCGACCGCTGGAATGGTGTATATCCCTCCGGGGAGATCGTCACTGACATGCGAGATCCGGATTTTGGCCTGCCCATGTATTACACCTTTGGCGCGGATCAGCAGAATTTTGTGCAGGGTGTGCAGGTGCATCACAGCCGGGTGCTGCGGTTCACCGGACGCACGCTCCCTTATATGGAAAAGCTGAATGAATGCTATTGGGGCATGAGCGAGGTCGAACACGTCTATGAAGAGTTGAACAAGCGGAACACGGTCAGTGCCAATATTGCGCAATTAATCTTTTCGGCGCACCTAAGAATCCTCAAGATGGAGGATCTAGGCCAGCTCCTGGCCATGGGTGACGAACAAAGTCAAAGAGACCTATATGCCACCCTCCACGCGCAGAACATGCTCATGAACAGCATGTCTCTGCAGGTGCTCAGCAAAGACGACGACTTCCAGACCTTTGATTATTCCTTTTCCGGCCTGAGCGATATCTATGAGCAGTTCATGATGGATATCGCGGGTGCCACCGAGATTCCGGCCACCAAGCTGTTCGGCCGCGCCCCGGCGGGTATGAATGCCACCGGTGAAAGCGATCTGCGGAACTATTACGACATGGTGAAGCAGAATCAAGAGGCGACCCTTCGCCCCATTTTGGAAAAGCTCTATCCTGTGATCTGCCTCAGCGCATGGGGCGCGGTGCCGGATGACCTGGATTTTACGTTTAAGCCTATTCGGGACACGTCCGACGAAGAGCGGGCAAGCCTGATTCAGCAAACATCCAGCGCCATCAACAGCGTCTACCAGAGCGGCATTATTTCGCAGAAGACCGCTTTGAAGGAATTGCGGCAGTCCGGCGAGAGCCTGGGCATGTGGACAAACATCACGGACGAAGATATTGAGAATGCAGAAGATCAGCCTCAAGGCGGCGAAGAAGAAGGCGGCGAGGGCGGCGGCGATCCCGGTGCAGAGGGTGGCGGCATGGAAGCCATGCTGGCCGGTTTAGCAGGGCAGGCCAAAGAAAGCCCGGAACAAACCGCCACCCAGGATGCCGCATGGAATCCAGAAGATCATCCCCAAGGAAAGGGCGGGAAGTTCGTCCAAAAGGGCGGCGGATCGGAGGAAAATGCCACCGGCAAGCAGGAATCCGGCGAGGCATGGCGAACCAGTAACGCAAGCGGCGGCGTGAAAGTCTCCAAGCGAGAATATGCCCAGCTTACCAGCCACATCATGCAATACGCCACGCCGGAACAGCGGAAAGAACCCATCATGACCACGGAAATGGGCGGCGTGATCTACACCCTTGAAAAGAATGAGGATTACAACATTCTTTACATTATCAGCCGGAGAAAAGCAAATGCCGGACGCAACCGCAGCAAGGGGAGGAAGAGCAAATGAAAGGATTGACAGGCCACACGGAATACGGCAAGCGTATCGATGATCTTTGCAAAGGCGATCCGCTGGCGCAGAAGCTTGTGGATGCCCTCATGACCATTTCGCACGATGCGGATTTTGTGTATGGTGCCCTTGACACGGTTTATGATTACGAAGAGGATATGGAGAATTTACTGGACTATATCCTCCATATCGACCGGAATAAGGAGCATCTGTATTCGGACGTGCTGCTGCGTGCCGCACTTATGTGGCAGGCACGGCACCCTGAAATCGAATACATGGAAGGTCCCATTGTGTATGACGAACTGCCGGACGAGCTACCGGATGAATAACAGAACGCTGACGACCTTTTTCAAGCCCCATCCCCTGCGGATGCGGGCTTTTCTTGTACCCATGCCGGAGGTGATGCCATGTGACACCGGGAGAAAGAGCCGAGTCCAGCCGCCGCATTACGGAGAACCGCTACCGCCGTGCCCTGTCAAGGGTCATGGGGGACATCCGGCGAGCCGTCCGGGGGCTGACTGACCCGGACGCCATTGTTCGGGCGGTGGAGCGTTACGCCAACAGCAAGGCCTTTAATGACCTTGTGTCTTTGGCTGTGGAGCGGATGATCACCGCACAGAAGGTGGCCATGCGGTCCACGTGGAGGCAGGCGGCCGCCGCGTCTACCAGGGGAAGGGAAATCTATGAGCTGATGCGCAAGGAGCTTGTAGGCACCTTGACAGGCGCCAGAATGGGCTCTATTGTCACGCAGAACAGCGTGCTCATTAAAACCGTGCCCGGCAACGTAGCCAAACGGCTCTCCAATTTCGCCAAAGAAATGGCACTGAAGGGTGAGAGGCCGGAGGTGACCGCACAGCGGATGCGAGGTATGGCCTCCCACCTAACGAACGTGGAAATCACCCGGATTGCACGAACGGAAACGGCGAAAGCCCAGTCCGCTCTTCTGGAAGCAAGGTGCGCAGAGGTTGGCGTGACCATGTATCAATGGTACACCTGCAAGGATGGCAGTGTCCGAAAGTCGCACCAGCTCATGCAGGGTGTTTATTGCTTGTGGAGCGATCCCCCCGACCCCGAAGCCCTGGCCGGGGAAAAGAGCGGCGGCCACTCATACCACCCCGGCGGCATTTATAATTGTCGATGCATCGCCCTGCCTGTGGTAGCTGTGCAGGATATCAAGTTTCCTGCCAAGGTCTACAAAAGCGGCAAGATTCATGCCGTAGGCAACATGCAGGCGCTGAAGAAGCTGATCCCCAATATTGGTGTTCACACCTGACCTCTGACCCACACCCGGCAACCATCATGCTGTCGGGTGTTTTGATACACTCTTTTTCCGCCAAGCATTAGGGAAGAAGATGATTGCGAACATGCGATTGACAAGCAGTCAGCGCCGGATGCTGCTGAAAATTATCGTTCATCTATTCTACCGGTTGTATCCGCAGATGACCATGGATGCATGGGAAGAATCGGAACATAAGCGCGACAAGAATGGGAAATTTTCAGCTACAGGTACAGGCGGATCTTCTACGGAAGAGAATTCCTCTGAGCCGATGAAAAAGAGAGCCGAAAGTGGTATAATAGAAGAGGGTAAGAAGTACGTCCTGCCTGAGAAATACAAGACCATGACCGACAGCGATGTAGAAGCATACTTCACCGACACTGAAGGCAAGTGTATTCTCAGTGACAGCTTCCGGAAACTTCCCTTGCAAGCTAAGCAGACGATTGTCCATGGATTCGATACAGCCGAGAAGCTGTTTGGAAAGAAGATTCGCCTGCAATCGGTAACTTGTAAAAAGCTGAGCAATGCTTATGGTGAATATGACCCGAAGAAAGTGTCCATTACCTTTGATCCTGACCTGTGTTCAAAAGAAGAGGACAGTGTGGAATTTTATGCCACTACGGTGCATGAATTAACCCATCACATGCAGTACCGTGGCAACATGGATGCCAAGAAGATCATGAATGCTGTATGGCATGACAAAACCAATTCGTACAGATCAAAGGATTTTCACACAAGAGCAGCCATCAGAGCAATCGTTAACGGCAGCAGCAAGGCTGTGGATGATCCTTTGGAGATTGTTGCTCATGCAGTCGATAAGGCAGTCACCGGGAGATATCCGCCGGATACAGAGGGTTTGATTAAGGCCATCATCAAGCAATGCAACAAAGCCGGCTTCTTTAATGAGGAGGGATTGTAATGATCGTTCGTATGCCGGAACACTTGGAAAAAGAATGCAATCAGATTCTTGCGGAAGAGTTCGCTGACGTGCCACCGGATGCAGAGATGACTTCAAAAGAGTATAACAGACGTTATGACGCTGCCATTGCCGCCAAAGGCTCCGAGGAACTTCGTGCATGGTGCAAGATGATTGAAGAGACCGTTGAAGACAATCGCCGCCGTGGCGTAGAACTTGCTTAACTGATGAGCAATTTCCCAAGCCCCGACAGTCCGAAAAAGACTGCCGGGGTTTTCTATACCCGAAAACAGCAAAGGAGTAGTGATGCCCATGCGTGCTTATTACGGATCACGGATCTCTGAGCACATGACAAAGACCCCCGAGGGCTTTCTGATCTGCCATAACGTGCCTATTGCAAGAACCGGCAAGCAGGACTATCTGCCGCAGGAAATCGGCCTGGAGGGCACGCAGATGGTTCCCGTCATCAGGACGGAAGAGGAAGTCTTTTCCCCGCAGGCGATTGCCTCCTTCGAGGGCAAGCCTGTAACCCTGGAGCATCCGCCCATGGCCGTGCTCCCGGAAAACTACGGCATGTTTCTCAAGGGACACGCCCAAAACGTGCATCGAGGACAAGGTGCAGACAGCGATCTTCTGCTGGCTGATCTGTTCATTGATGACCAAGAGCTCATCCGGCAAATCGATGATGGCCTCCGGGAAATCTCCTGTGGCTATGAATGCGATTATGAAGAGGATGACCATGGTGCCGTCTATCAGCGACGGATCCGCGGAAACCATGTTGCGGTCGTAGAGGCCGGCCGTGCAGGCTCCCGCGTATCTATAAAGGACTCCGCAGCAGCGAAGCCCACCACAAAGCAAAAAAAAGGAGGATACACAAACATGTACCGCAAAAACCAGCCGTCTGCGATCGCTCGCTTTTTCTCTGGATGGGCAAAGGATCGCGACCCCGAAGAAGTCGCCACTGCTGTGGATGATCTGATTCAGCAGCAGGGCGAAGAACAGCAACCCAAGATTGACGAAGAACCCGCCTTCCCCTTCCAGAAGGGCGCCAACACCCCCAAGAAGGGTGCTCCCGCGGCCGCCCCTGAAGAGGATGATGCCCCGGTTGCTGGCGGCGCTGATCCTGAGCTGAAGGACCTGCTCCGCAAGCTGCTTGCCGAACTGAGCAAGGGTACCACCGATGATGACCCCCTGGAGAAGTTCGCAAACGAACTGCAGGGAAAGAAAAAGCCTGAGCCCACGGTCGGCGATGAAGAGGAAGAAGTCACCGTTCCTGCTGAAGAAATCAACAAGATGGGTGATGAAGATCCCCTGGAAGAGCTGGGCGAGGATGACGACCCTGAGGAAACCGAAACCCTGGGTGAGGATGAAGATCCTGAAGAGAAGCCCCTGCCCACCAAAGCCAACAAGGCCGCCGTGGCAGATACCATTCGCGCTCTGAAGCCCTATCTGGCCAAGCTTCCTGCCAAGGATCGCCGCGCCGCTTCTGATGCCGCTGTGCGTGCTCTGCGTGCTTCCATGGGCTATTCCCGCCGCTCTTCCTCTGATAGCTACAGCGCCATTGCCCGCATGCAGTCTCAGCGTGCCAAGGCCAAGAGCAAGCGCATGCAGCAGGATGAAGAATCCATTGGCCGCGCCATCATGGAAAAGTACAATCCCCACTATAACAAGCACTAATCTGAAGGAGGTACAAAAGAATGCCCGGTAAAGTTATTGGCGAATCCCTGAACTTTGGTTATGCCGGTACGCCGTCCCGCATGAGCGACTGCGTTATCGTGCCTTATGCCTTTGCCGCCACCCACACGGGTGACAAGATCAAGTTTGGTGAGGCTGTTGCCTACGACCCCGACAACAACGGCGTGCGCAAGGTGACTGCTTCTGACACGGCCGCCAGCATCGTTGGTATTGCCGTGCGCCGCATTGGCCAGCCTAAGAGTGATGATGCAGAGGGCTGGTATTATGCCCCCGGCGAGGTCGTGGACGTGCTTGTGCGCGGTGCTGTGTCTGTGGTGGCTAAGGTGACCAAGACCACCTCTGTGAAGCCCCACGGCGCTGTCTATGTGGCTACGGCCGCTTCCGGCGATATTGCCATCGGCGACATCAACACCGAAAACGGCATCAAGCTCAATGACACCACCTTCACCCACGGCAACGTGGACGGTGAGAATGTCACCGAGATCGTGATCGGTCAGCGCAACACGGTCGTAAACGCCTAATTTTGTAAGGAGGACAGAAGAACATGAATTTTCGTATGAAAGATTATCCCATGCTCTCTTTGGATGCCGCTCCCGGCGGCGTTATGAGCTATGATGCAGGCGGCATGGCCTTCCTGGTTGGCGAATTGGAGAAGCGTGATGAAAAGCTCCGTGAGCCTCTGAGTTCCGTCACCTGGATGCGCGACATGCCTGTGAAGACCGGCGGCGGCTTTGTGGACTCTATCACGTCTTTCAACGTGAGTTACGGCTCTTCCGGCGGTTCTGCCGATGGTCTTATGAGCAATGAGACCAACGAGATGCCCGTGATCCAGGCCGATATTGAAAAGGACAGCTACCGCGTCTTCATGTGGGGCCATATTCTGAAGGTTCCCATGATTGACCAGGAAAAGCTCCAGAAGGTCGGCCGCTCCCTGGATCAGATCTTCGATAAGGGTCTTCGTCTGAACCATGACAAGAAGATGGACGAAAACGTCTATTACGGCTTCCCCAAGTACGGTTCTTACGGCCTGGTGAACAGCCCGGCTGTGAACTGTGTGGTGGCTGATCCCCATACCAGCGGTGGCACCGACACCCAGTGGAAGAGCAAGACCCCTGCAGAGATCCTGCACGATATCAACCGCGTGCTGACCGGCACCATTGAGGCCAGCGAGTATGACAACCGCGGCATGGCCAACCACATCCTGATCCCGTGGGAAGCCTATACCTACATTGTCACCACCGAGCTGAGCGACGGCTCCGGCAAGTCTATCCTGACCTACCTGATGGAAAACAACATCGCCACCAAGCAGGGCATTGATCTGACCATCGTTCCTTGCCGTCAGTGCAAGGGTGCAGGCACCGGCGGTGCTGACCGCATGGTATCCTATCGCAACGACGAAGACATGATCGGCATGGATATCACCGTGCCCCTGCGTCGTCTGTTCACGCAGCCCTCTGCAGAGCATCTGGCCTACCTGACCCCCTACGTGACGCAGTTCTCTCAGGTGCAGTTTAAGTACCTGACCCACGCCATGTATGTGGACGGCATCTAAGGATTTTCGGGGAAATGGGGAGACCCATTTCCCCGAGTTTGCACTTGCTCATTTGAGCTACTTCTAACAAATCTATTCGAGGTGAAAAACCATGATCAAGATCTTTAATGGCGCCAATCCGCCCCGGACGTTCCTGCTGCGCAATGCAGAGGGCGCAACCCTGAGCATTCAGCCGGGCAAGTTCTATGACGTGCCGGACAACTTTCTGCAGGATATCACCCTGCGCGTGGCCATCGCCAACGGCGATCTTCAGCAGTACGAAACCGCCAAGGAAGCCGGAAAGCTGGAAAAGACCGCCGCTGAAGCCAAGCCCCGCAAGACTTCCAAGAACGTGGATGCGTCTCTGACAAAGGAGGCCTAAACGCCTATGGATGACTTCCGCGGTGTGGTAGCACAGGCCTCCAACCTCAAATCACGAGGAAACAAGGCCGTGTCTGCTGATGAATTTCTGGCCGTGTATCCTGCCTTTGCGGCGGTCGCCCCGGAAACCATCAACCTGATGCTGGATCAGGCGAATGCCATCGTGCTTGAAAACCGTTGGCATGCACGGTGGAAGCTGGGCGTTTGCCTGTACACGGCGCATCTTTTAACCCTGTATCTGAAGAGCTACGTTCCCGAGGGCACAGACGCGTCTGCAGTCGGTTCTGCCGGTCAGGCGCGAGGCAGTGTCTCCAGCAAGAGCGTGGGCGGCGTGTCTGTGTCCTACGGTACTTCTGAAGCCACCAGCGACCTTGTGGGCTATGGTAGCCTGAAAGATACGATTTACGGCCAGCAGTTCGCCAGCATGGCAAAATTCGTTGGTCACGGCATGATGGTGGTGAGATAACCATGGCGGATGAAATGGGCGCCAGCGTCAAAACCGCGTGGGATACCATCCAGAAGATCATCAAGGGTTTTCAATGGGTAGAAGAAACGGACGTGCTTGTGGGTATTCCGGCCGAGAAGAACAATGATCATGGAGGGATCAGCAATGCCTCTTTGTTGTACATCCATGAAAATGGGAGCCCGGTCAACAATATCCCGCCCCGCCCGGTGCTGAAGCCCGGTATCAATGACCCTGAAGAATCTCCGAAAATTCAAGAATTGCTGAAAGAAGGCATTCAGCAAGCCCTGGCAGGCAACCTGCAGGGCGCGGAAAACGCCTATCAGCGTGCAGGCATGGCCGGTGCGGCCGCCGTGCAGAAGAAGTTCACGGACGGCGATTTGGCCGCGAATGCCCCGATTACAATCAACGGCGGCTGGATGCGGAACAAAGTCTCCGGCAAAATGGTGCACGTTAAGGGCAAAGGTGATAAAGGACCGCTGATCAACACGGGTGCATTGCGGCAGAGCATCACCTTTGTGATCCGTAAGAAAGGTAAGTGATGATGCATGGCTCTGCTTCCCGATATTCGCGAATTGCTGACGGATCCCGATTTGGGCGGCGGCGTGTCCATCATCGTGACCCGAAAGACCTACAAACGCTCCTATGGCCATGTGGAGGAAGCACAGACCGCGACTTATAACGTGGTGGGCAACGCTCAGCCTGCGGGAAGCGTGGATCTGCAGTCCATGGCCGATGAAGACCGCAAGACGGACACCGTGATTATCCGCTCCACGTTCGACTTTCAGATTGGGGAAGACAAGGGCGACACCTTTACCGCCGCGGATGAAGTGGCCGTGTTCGGCCGGCTGTGGCGTGTGACCCGTGTCGAGCCATGGTCGCCCTGGGGCTTTACGGTGGCCTACGCCGCTTTGAAGAATGAAGGTGGTGAAATAACTCATGGCGTGGTTCAAACGAGCTGACAAGGCCGTTTTTGAGGCGCTGTGCGCGTGCTTTGGGTTAGACCCCGCCTCTGCAGAAGCATCCAAGCGATTCCGTGCCGCCTATTTGGAGGAAGCCACCAGCCCCCAAAGCGGCCGCAAAGACAATCTCTGCTATTACGCTTTGTCGGAAAATCAGAACAGCAGTCTGGACACCCTGCAATTCCGCTACGGAAACAGCGGCATGACGGTGCGCAAGGTCATTCCTGTGCACTGCCTGATGACCTTCTACGGACCGGATGCGGATGACGACGCAGAACGGGTGTGGAGTGTGCTGTTTGCGGATTTAGGTCAGGGAAGCCCGAGAAGCATTCTGCGGCTCGCGGGGATCGTGCCCATTGGCAGACCTTCCCGGCCGAACACCGTGCCTGAATTGGAAGGCAGCCTGTGGAGACGGCGCACGGATTTGACCGTGGAGCTGTCCATGCTGGATGAAGAAACCCTTGCCGTGCCTCAGGTGGAAGAACCGCCGGAAATCAATGCCCGGCAAAAGTAACTATTCCTCATTTCGATGCTGCCCATGCAGCAGAAAGGTAGATGATATCATTGCTTACGCTTGACCCTATTGTAAAAGTCAATTTGATGGTCGGCTCTGCAACGTCCGCGTCCAACGTTTTTGATGTTGGTCTGATCCTGGGCAGCAGCACCGCCATTTCCACCACCGACCGGGTGAAGGAGTACAAGAGCCTGCTGGAGATGACCTCTGACGGCTTCGAGGTGGATTCTGAGGAATATCTGGCCGCCGCCAAGTATTTCGCCGCATCCCCTGCTCCGGCCTCTGTGATGGTGGCTGTGATTGGCTCCGGCGAAACCCCTGTGCAGGCACTGACGGCCGTTCTGGAGCAGACGAATCAGTTCTACGGTGTGTACCTATGTGGCGGTGATTCGGCCAAGATTCTGGCTCTGGATGAATTTCTGACCGGTTTGGGCCATCATATGCAGTTCTACGGTATCAAGGCAACCGCCTCCGAGGCCGCTTCTGCCTCCGGCCTGTTCGCTCAGCTGAAGGCCAAGGACTCCCGCCGTTCTTTGGGTCTGCTTTGCAAGACCAATGAGAATGATGCGGCCGCTCTGATGGGCACGGCCATGGGCTTGAGTCACATGCACACCTCTGACGCGTTTGCCCTGTGCTACAAGAAGGTGCCCGGTGCGGAAACCTTCACCATGACGCAGACCGAGGTGGACAGCATCAAGGATGTCAATGGTAACGTATACATTGTCCGCGGCTATGGCCATTCCATGGTAGAGCCCGGTACCACCGCTTCCGGCCTGCGCTTCGATGAAGTCATGTATTTGGATATGCTGGCCAGCGACATGCAGGATGCCTGCATTTCCCTGATTGCTGACCGCTCTACCAAACTGCCTCAGACGGACACGGCCACCGCGCTGATTATCTCCACCCTGACCACCACACTGCAGTCTTATGTGGATCGTGGTGTGATTGCGGCCGGAACGTGGCGCGGTGATGCGGTGGGCAGTCTCAGTACCGGCGATGCGCTGGACAACGGCTATATGCTTTATGCAGATTCCTATGACAATCAGACGGCCGCTGACCGGGAAGCCCACAAGTCTATGCCGGTGACCTGCTGCCTGTGTCTGGCGGGCAGTGTGGAGTCTGTCGAGCTGAATGTCTACGTACAGCGCTAAGGGAAAGGAGGAATAGAACATGGCAAAACAGTTTGCAATTTATTCTCTGGTTGATACCCGGACGGTGCTGAACCATCCGAATGTTGGTCAGTGCGTCATTTCCGAGGCAGGCGGCGGCAAGATCGCCATTGCCTACACCGGCGACATGTCCAGCCATACCACCACGGCCAACGGCTATACGGTCATCAATAAGACCCGCGCACGGAACGGTTCCATTGCCCTGGAATTGCCGCAAAACAGTGATGCGGATCTTTATATGCGCCGCTGGATCAGTTATCTGGACAACGGTTCTGTGCGCAATTTCGCTGATTCTACGCTGACCCTCTATGACAATGCCGTGAATCGCACCATTACGTGCGTGGGTGTGACCCCTCAGAAGCGGCCGAATATCAATTACGATCAGACCTCCGGCACGGTGAGCTATACTCTGCTGGCCGCTGAAATTACGGAAACCTAAAGGGTTTCGGAGAAGTGAAGACCCACTTCTCCGAGTTTGCCCTTGCTCATTGTTCGCTTTCGCTCACGGCCATTCGCAAGCGTAGGGAATGTTTTCGGCAAGCCGAAAACGCCCGACCGACCGGCAAAGCCGGCCGATATGATTGCAGTCCTGCGGACAGCTGAGTAACTACAAGCAAAAATGGAACCTCTCTGAAATACTCTTAAAGCCGATGCGGATGCCTCTTCCGCACCGGTTTTCTTGTGTTATCTGACCGACCGAAAAATCGAAGGAGGGAACAATATGCTCCGTGAAATGTCCAAAGTTGTTGAAATCGAGGGTGAAAAGTATCAAGTGCGGAAAATGGACGTCATTTCCGCCACCTATCTGCTGAAATTCCTGACGCAGAAGCTCTTGCCTGTCTTCACCGAGGCACAGAAGATCTTCCAGCCCGAGGAAGCCCCTGCAGGTGCCAAGAAAGGCCGCAAAAAGCAGGAAGACAACGGCGCGGATGCCTTTGTTGCCCTGCTCCCAAAACTGCTGGATGCCATCTCCGAGGATGATTTGCACCACATCATTGTGAAGTGTCTGAATTATTGTGACAAATCGCTTCCTGCAGGGTGGCAGAAGATCATGAGCGGCGAAAGCTACGGCATTCAGGATATCGAGTATGACATGACCACGTGCCTGATGCTGTGTTATCACTGCATTGTGTTTAACTGCGGTGGTTTTTTCGGCGAAGGCGGCTCTCTTTTCAGCCTGCTGGGGCAGAGTATGAAGTCGCCCAACCTGTAAATATCGACGAATCCTGTTTTGCTCCGGTGAATGCCGGATGCTGGCAACAGCATGAACTATGGGATGGCACCTATTGTTTGGATGATCTGTGGGATGTTCTGGAAATGCTGACCGTTCGCGCGGAAAACGAGAGAAGAGCAAGGGATGCCGCTCTGAAAAAGTAAGGTGGAGAGAGTCATGCGATTGACGGAAAAGCAGCGGCGAATGCTGTTGGAAGTTGTTCTCCGCCTTTTCTTCTTGCTATATCCTCAAATAGTCACGGACACGTGGGAAGAATCGGAACATAAGCGTGACAAGGACGGAAAGTTTGCGACTACAAGCGGTGGAACAGCGAAAACAAGTAAGAAATCTCCTGGCAGGCTGTATTTCAAGTCGAAAAATGGTATAATGAAAGAGCAGAGAAATCCCTCTGTTCCTGATGAATACAAGCATCTGACAGATGAAAACATTCGGGATTATTTCACTTACCAGGACGGCGAGTGCATAGCCAGCGAATCCTTTCAAGCTCTTCCGTTGCAAGTCAAGCAAGAGATCGTCCGAGGGTTCGAAAAGGCTGAACAGCTGTTTGGCGGGATTGTACGTCTAAGGTCAGTAACCTGTGAAGATCTTGGCACTGCCTGCGGATCGTACGATCCACAACGTGTTGCGATCTCTTTCGACCCGTCCAATCCGCCACCGAACGATGATTATTTCGGAACTGCCGTGCACGAAGTGGTTCATCACATGCAGTGCCGAGGTGATCTGGTTTCGAAGAGTATTCTTCGAAGTGTTTGGCTAAGCAGAGACAATCCTTTCACATCGAAGGACTGGCACACAGGAAAGATGATAAGGGAATTTGTTGAGGATGACAGCAAATATGATGATGCAGATGAAGTTGTTGCCTATGCGTATACCGCAGAGGTAACAGGCATCCATTCAAACGAGCTTTCAAAAGCAATCATTGCTCAGTGCCGCAAAAAAGGGTTCTTTCACGATAAGGGGTGAAATGCATGATCAGAATGCCGGAAAACTTACGAGAAGAACGTGACAAGCTTTGGCAGATGCTTGATGAAAAGCATTCGCCAAACGAGAAAGTGTCTTCTGAACAGGCTTACGCTGAATTTGAGACGATCCTGCAAAAGTACGGTTCGCCCGAGCTTCAAGCATGGTATCAACGCCGCAATGGTGAGATTGAGAAAAACCGGCGTCTTGGCATTGAAATTTCCTGAAGCCTTCGCCGAAGCAATGCATTCTCCTAATCCCCGTCCCATGGCTACGGAAATGATGAAGCAACTGAAGCAAATTCTGAAGGAAGAAGGGTTGATGCAATGATCGAATTGCTGAAAAAGTTTTGGGATTGGCGTGTGATGCCTCCTAAGGGAACTTATGAGGAACAAGAAGAATGGAAGAGAAAGAACGAGAAAAAAACTGGTTGTCCCTGGCCTTTGCGAGAAGATGCTCCCGCCGAGGCGGTAGAAGCCTATGAAGAGTATTGCCGAATCAAGAAGAAAGCCACCGAACAAGGCATCATCATCGACTAACATATTCCCCCGACAGTCCGAAACGACTGCCGGGGTTTCTTATGCAACAAATTCCGATCAAAGGAGGTAACCTCATGTTTTCAGATCAAGTAAAGGCAGTGCTACAAGAGCTGGCCGAGCTGCTGAACAACCGCGTGAATGCAAAAGATGGCGGCCCTGGTTCGGGTAACTGGGGGCACAAAGGTCGACCGGGGCAAGTCGGCGGAAGCGGTAAAGGCGGCGGCAATCAATATCGCGGTGGCAAAGGCGGCATTTTGTACACGTCCAGCAAAAACGACTGGCTGAATGGTCTATCAGGCGAAAAACAGCACAAGGCAAGCAAGTTCATGCAGAGCATGGAGGCACTGAAAAGCCCCGGTCAAAACACCGAGGCTTTTATTATGGAGAATGGCACAACCGGAAACGGTGCGTCAGCCGTCAAGGAGTATCTGGATCTGAAGGGTGAAGCCCGGGGATGGGATAAGTATGCCGGGCGGCTCATCGAAGAAAACCTGGACGACGATGACAAGAAGGTTGTCGAAGCAATCGGACAAAAGTACGGCATCGCATTCAAGGGAAAGAGTGTCCTCCCTGACGATGGTGATACATCCGCATGGGATGCGGATGACCTGCGCACATGGAACGACCTGAAGAGCAAGGCCATGGGCGGGCCCACGTCTGGAAAGGAAGCATCGGATGAATTGCTGATTGCGGCCGGGTTAAAGGAAGCGCCGAAGACAGTAAAGATTCCTGCCACCAAGATAGAAAACGACCATTGGGCAGACGGATTGGCAGGCGATGACAAAAAGCAGTTGTCGATACTTTTGAAAAATATTGATTCTGTGAGTGCTTCTATGTTTGACGAGGGTAATATTAACACTGCTGAGAATGTTGCAGCAAATCATGTTATATTCTACTCTTATGCGAGGGATTTCAACGATTATTTGAATATAAAAGCAGATGAATTGGGGGCTAACTATTATGATGCATTAAAAAATGGCGAATCAATGGGCAATCTAGAAAGCGACAAAATAAACACATTGGCTGAAGTGCTGCAGACTAGCATTGATGCAGAGAATCCTGAAACAGAGCTTCTAAGAAAATTCAACCCGATGGAGAAAGTGAGTTATCTAAAGCTAAAAGCATATGCATTAGGGATGAAACCTCTTGGTCCTCAAGATGTGGAATTAGCCGCCGCTTATATGCAAGGTTATCTGAGAAACAACAAGAGAGCAGCCCAACGAGAGAAGGAAAGGGAGGAAAGGGAGAAACACGAAAAGCAACTGGAAGAAGAGTCACTAAGAAAGGCTGAAGAATTAAAGCGCCGGTTCAAGGCAGGAACGCATGAAGAACGCATCAAGGCCATCGATAATGCAAAAACAGTAGAAGACGTTGCAAACGTGCTGCGCGATACTGCTCTTATGCCATCTGATGCACAAATCGATTTAACGGGTGTGGATTTGAAACTTGCGAAGGAAGCTGCAAAGAGTTATAATATGGTTGCTGAGCAATTTCCTTTTATAGTGGGGACTTGCGCAGCATTTAGTGTAGCAAAATCCCTTGATAAAGACTATGCAAGGGCGTCTCTTTGGGGTGCTTTAAGTTCAATCGAAGTTAATTCTAATTGGTACGGATCTTATGATAAACTTGCAGAATCCTACGAACATGATACACAGAGAAGGTGGCACCCCGCTGGAACGGATGCACGAGCGATTATAACGCACGAAATCGCCCATACGTTGGATAGCTATTTGAGTACTAGAGGCACAAACGGGAGTACCATGCACCGTTCTGTTACAGCTATGTTTTCCGGCAAGCTACGCAGAAGCGTTTATAAGGCGCTTGGCTTGCGTATCAAAAATGTATATGGGAAAAATGGAACAGTAGAAAATCTAAGCGAGTATGCTGCAACGAACTGTCTCGAGTGGTTTGCCGAGTGCTTCGCCGAAGCAATGCATTCTCCTAATCCCCGTCCCATGGCCACGGAAATGATGAAGCAACTGAAGCAGATTCTGAAGGAAGAAGGGTTGATAGATGTCTAATTATCTGTACAAAAAGTATTCCAGGTGGATCGACGAAAGTATCTATGAAGGTCTTGACAATGACGAATGCGACGAACTCCAAGACAAATTAGCGGAGAAGTATGGTGTCCCGTGTGTTCTCCGTCCCGATGCACCGCCTGAAGCTGTTGCGGCATGGAAAGAAGACGGACGAATTACGGGAGAAGCCTGGGCCAAAGGCATCATCATCGACTAACCCACCGGGCTGTCGCGAATTTGCGACAGCCCTTTCCCATGTGTTTCCCCGGAACGCGGCACCGTGCCCCGTTCCTTTTTTGTACCCATTTTAGGAGGTGACGCGTATGCCAAGCGGCGGCGGTATCAATATGCAGGAAATATTGATCAGCCTGGGCGTCAATGCCGATTGGTCGAACCTCAATAAGGTCATCAATTTCCTCAATTCCGGCACGGTCAAGACGTTTGCTTTCGGTACGGCATTGGTGGCCGCGGGCAAGGCTGTCTATAACTTCATCAAGACCAACACCGAGCTGGAGCAGAGCTTCGAGAAGCTGGCCAAGAAGCAGAACAAGACGGTGGAAACGGTCCGCGCGGAGCAGAACGCCCTGAAAGCCATGGGCAAGACCGCAAGCGAGGTCAACAACGATGCGTCTTTGAAGAAGATTTATGACGACATTGTGAAGGTTAACAAGTCGCTTGCCCTGCCCAATATGGACGCGGCGCTGAGCAACATCAACCAGCTCCAGAGCGCGTTTTACGAGCTGAGAAGCGTCATGTCCTATGCGACCCAATGGATCAACTACCATCTGCTGGCCAACCTGGAAGAGCCCATTCAGCGCATCACAAGCTATATCAAGGAAATCAGCTCCTATATTCAGAACAACATCAACACCTTTGCCATGAAGGTTTCGTCCGTCATTACGGCCTTTTCTAAGGGCTTAATCGGCATTGTAGAGACGGGCGCGAAAATCATCAAGTGGGTGGAACAGCTACCCACGGGGATCAAGACGGCCACGGTCGCCCTAGCGGCCATGATTACGCTGCTGAAAACAGGACCGTTGGGGCAGATCTTCACCATGATCACCATGATTGGCGGCCTGATTGATGATTATGAGAATTTCCAGTGGAACAAATCTGCGGCCGAAGGCGACAAGGTAGACGTGGCTTTCGGGGGAATTTGGGAACTGCTGGACATGGATGATAAGACCATCGGCGAAAAGGCTTCCGGCATCGGTGAATTGCTCATTTCAAAGTTTTCTGAAGCCGTAGAGGGAAACGGGCTGGCGTTGGGTGCCGTGGGCGGCACGCTGATTGCAAGCATTTTCGGCGGCGATGCCCTGAGCAAGCTCATTCTCTTCCTTGCCGGTGCCGTCGGTGCGGCCTTGCTTGATCCGACGGTGCAAGATGCTGTGGCAGAGTTTGCTTCTAACTTGTGGCAGTCCATTGTGGATGCAATGCCGGATTGGCTGCGCGACTTTTTCGGTCTGCAAAGCTCCACCGAGAAGGAAGCAGCAGACAGCATTGATAAGCCGCTGTATTTCGATGAAAACGGCAACGCGGTCACCGAATGGGAATACCAAAATTCCAGCGATGAACGCAAGGCACAGTTAGAAGGCAATGTCCCCACTGAAGAGCAAGCCGCATTTCAGCAGGCGTATTCCGACTTCACCAACAAAA
>CAVBFK010000386.1:0-3289 GCA_963594395.1 Lachnospiraceae bacterium | reverse complement strand
CAATGAGAGCAATCCTGGTTGATGATGAAGCAATCATGCTTCGAAGCTTCATGCGCAATAGTGCGGGAATTCCCCAGCTGAACGTGGTGGCACAGTTTCAAAGTGCAGAGGAGGCAATCGCCTACGCACAGAAAAACACATTTGAGCTTGCCTTGCTGGATGTGTGTCTGCCGGGCATGAACGGCATTGAGCTGGCGGTTCGGTTGCGGAAAATCCATCCCAGTCTGCTGGTGGTTTTCATTTCGGCGTACGATAACTATGTGCGGGATTTCAATGAAATCGGTGCCGACTACTATATTCTCAAGCCATACAAAAAGGAAACCATCCAAATGATGGTGGAGAAAATGTCCCTGCTGGCTGTGCGGCTGAAGAAGGATATCTACATTCAAATGTTCGGCAGGTTCAATGTGCTCAAGAATGGAATCCCGATCAAGATCAGCGGCAAAACAAAGGAGATTCTGGCCTTGATTGCGACCCGCCGCGGGAAGGAAATCAGCAATGAGGAAATCTACAGCACCATATGGGAAAACCGTGAGTACAGCAACGAGAACATGAAGGTTTACTACAACGCTCTTGCCCGTCTCAAACGTGCTTTGGAAGATGCCGGGGCCAGTGAACTGCTGCTGTCAACTTCACGCGGCCAGATGCTGAACACCGCCGTCTGCGATTGTGACTATTTTGCCTGGCAGGACAAAAGGGAAGAAGACAACAGCCGATTTGAAGGGGAGTTCCTCTCAGAATATTCTTGGAGCGAACCGATTCTGGCTCGGATTTTAAATGGCATGGATAACTGAAAACAGGCGCCTTGAAGACAGCCGCAAAACGGAATGGTTTTGCGGCCTTTTTTCTATGCGGATTCTTTTGAAAAAGTGCAAATTTCATGTGACCAAAGCTTTCATATGTTGGTTTTCCGTTGGTTACATTTTGATAAAATCACACCAGGGGTGTGTAGACTGCGGCGAAAGTATCGCTGCTGGATGAAGCACACGATGATATAGCAAAGGAATGACAGGGATGGGCAAGCATTGCGCGGTTTTCACAACATCAGGCATGAACGATAGACGTTGCCGGCAGAACAGGAAAGGCGGGTATCTGCATCGATTGGCGGTGTGCCTGCTTGCAGCACTGGCATTGCTGTGCATAACGTTTGCGGCATCGGCAGAAGGGGAGTACCTGCAGGCTGTGGTGAACTTTGCCTGTGACGATGCATACCAGGAAACCGTGAGCAGCATGACCTCCAGCAGCAGCGATTCTCTGTCTATCAGCGTTTATCAAAACGGGAACTGGTATAAGAGCAAGAATGTCTATGCCCGGGATGGCTGGACGGCTGAATGGACGGACTGCCCGCTGACGGACAGCAACGGAAATCCGTACGAGTATACATTCACCGTTCTCAACTACAGAAAACCCTGCTTTACGGGAAGCTATACGCTGGAAAACGGTGTGGTGACGGTGACGCAGACGTTCCAGCCGACGATGGACATTACCGCGACGATTTCCTTCCGGAATGACGATGACGACTATTACGGCCGTCGTCCGTCAGAAGAAACGCTGACGGCAGAGACTTTTGTACTGCTGAGTGACGCTTCGGCAGCGGATGGCGTACCGGGCTCTTCTGTTACCGTGAATGAAAAAGGCGAGTACGTTGTCGTATTCAACAATGTGCCTACCTACTATCAGAAGAACGGCAAAACCACGCAGATGTCTTCTCCTAGTTTGAAATCCACGGTGATTTCGGAGACGGACTACAAGGTAGGATCCCGTAGCTTCAATGCCGATACCGGTAATTTGAAAACTTCCTTTGATTTTGTCTCCAAGGAGTTCACCTATCGATATGACATCGGAACCTACTATGTTGATTATCAGTGGACCAATTACAAGCGCTATTTTGATGGCCTGAAGGCCTTTGGCATAACCCTGCCGGAGGAGATTACCGTCACTCTGCTGGAGGACGGTCAGCCGGTTGACCGCACCGATGCAACGGTGACAGCAACGGCCACTTCCGATGACCTCCCTTCCTTGAAGAAGACATGGCATATCCCGCTGTACAATGCAGACGGCACGGAAGCAGAGCTGGGTACATTCACGTTCGCAGTGACACCTTCCCAGGAGGACGGAACGCTGGATCAGCGCTTTATTCAGGAGACATCAACGTCTGGTTCATCGAGTGTCACGCGCCGGGCCATCCTGCCGACGATCTATTATCATCAGCTTAAGCTT
Source organism: Lachnospiraceae bacterium (assembly GCA_963594395.1). Taxonomy (GTDB): domain Bacteria; phylum Bacillota; class Clostridia; order Christensenellales; family Aristaeellaceae; genus CAKUFA01. The sequence goes on along the minus strand of CAVBFK010000386.1, from coordinate 1,069 downwards.
ACCTGGGATGATGATGATAATTTCATGGGGCTTCGTGAAGCGTTCACGATGAACCTGCTGGTGAACGGCGAAGTTTACGAAGCATGCGGCACGCAAACGCTGCCGCTGAAGGACACCAGCTCAAAATTCTCTGATCCCTGGTCGCATTTACCCATTAGGGATGAGAATGGCAATGAAGCTGATTATTCTGTTGCTGTAGCACTGGACGATGCACCCTACTATTCCTACACCGTTCAAAGGACGATAAAAAACGCCAGCAACTATGGAAGCAGCCATAATAAAGAGCAGACCACCTCTGTCACGATGAAACTGCGCACGCAAAAGGTGACGGCGGATGTGGAGTGGTTGACGGACGGCAGCATGACCGAGACGCAAGTCCGCCCCGGCAATGTGGTGCTGACGCTTTATACCTCTGCGGACAATGGAGAAACGTGGCAGGAGTTCTTCGGCACGCCTACCTATGCCGTAAGCGGTGAGGATAACTGGCACATCGAATGGAATGCACCCTATTGTGATGCAAACGGCAATCCCCTGATGTATAAGGTGGAGCAGAATGATCTTGCCCTGTATGACACCACCTATTCCGCTCAGTATCCCGATACGGTGACCGAAGGCAGCGAAACAAAGCTGACGGTGACCAATAACTACGTCATCGACTGGGACTTTGATGTTCAGCTGTCCTGGGATACGGCGGACAAGTCGAAGATGTACCATGACGAGGATGAAACCTACAAAAACGATAACATCACCAAGCTGGCTACGCTGACGATCAATGCCAATCAGGATTACGCTGCGGGTGAATTGACCGTTCGCATGCCGTATCAGCTGTTCACTTATCGGGAGAACACAGCCATTGCACTTCAGAAGCCCAATAACTGCCCTACGGTGGAATGCAGTCTGCCCATGGCGCCGGCAACCAGCAGCGCTTATGCTTTCAACTACACCATTGATAAGCATGACTCCAATGATTCTGCTGACTGGGAAATTGTTTTCACCAACTGGAAGGACATTAGCAGCGGCTACAATCTGGCGGCAACCTTGCGTTACACGATTCAGCCCTATTATACCA
>CAVBFK010000385.1:0-3891 GCA_963594395.1 Lachnospiraceae bacterium | reverse complement strand
CCTTTATTAAGGACAACGTGCTGTGCATCCCTACCGCTTTCTGCTCCTACGGCGGTGAAGCCCTGGACCAGAAGACGCCTCTGCTTCGCTCTATGGAGACCCTGAGCAAGCAGGCTGTTCGTGTACTGCATCTGTTCGGCCGTATGGACTCCGTTCGCGTGACGCCTACCGTGGGTCCTGAGCAGGAATATTTCCTGGTTGACCGTGAGCTGTACAAGAAGCGCCGCGACCTGATCTTTACTGGCCGTACCCTGTATGGTGCAAAGCCTCCCAAGGGTCAGGAAATGGAAGATCACTATTTCGGTGCCATCAAGCCCCGCGTGCAGGCCTTTATGACCGAGCTGAACGAAGAGCTGTGGAAGCTGGGTGTTGCCGCCAAGACCGAGCATAACGAAGTGGCTCCTGCTCAGCACGAGCTGGCTCCTGTGTTCTCCATCACCAACGTGGCCGCTGACCACAACCAGCTGACCATGGAAATGATGAAGAAGGTTGCCGAGCGTCATGGCTTGGTTTGCCTGCTGCACGAGAAGCCCTTCGCTGGTGTGAACGGCTCCGGCAAGCACAACAACTGGTCCATGGTGACCAACACGGGCTACAACCTGCTGGATCCCAGCGACAGCCCCTATGAGAGCGCTCAGTTCATGCTGTTCCTGACCGCCGTGATCAAGGCTGTGGACGACTATCAGGATCTGTTGCGCGTGTCCGTTGCCAGCGCCGGCAATGACCACCGTCTTGGTGCTAACGAAGCACCGCCTGCCATCATCTCCATGTTCGTGGGCGACGAGCTGGGCGAGATTCTGGACGCTATCGAGTCCGGTTCTTCCTACAGCGGTCACGAGCACAGCGATTTGACCGTTGGTGTGCACGTTCTGCCCAAGTTCCCCAAGGACAACACGGACCGTAACCGTACTTCTCCTTTCGCCTTCACCGGCAACAAGTTCGAGTTCCGCTCCCTGGGTTCTGCTGCTTCCATTTCCGAGACCAACGTGGTCATTAACACCATCGTTGCTGAGTCTCTGCGTCAGTTTGCTGACGAGCTGGAAGGCGCTTCTGACTTCAAGGCTGCTCTCCACGAGCTGATTACCCGCGAGATCCGTGCTCACAAGCGCATCATCTTCAACGGCAACGGCTACTCCGAGGAGTGGGTGAAGGAAGCTGAGAAGCGCGGTCTGCTGAACCTGCGCAGCACCGTGGATGCTCTGCCTTACATGGTGAGCGACAAGAACATCAAGCTGTTTACCTCTCATAAGGTGTATACCGAGGTTGAGATTCGCTCCCGCTACGAAATCAAGCTGGAAGAGTATGCTAAGGTGCTGAACATCGAAGCAGAAACCGCTTTGATGATGGCACAGCGCGAGATTCTGCCTGCTGTGATGAAGTACACCGGTGATGTGGCCAGCCAGGTCAAGGCTGTGAAGGATGCTATGCCCGGCCTGAACACCGCCGCAGAAGAAAAGCTGCTGGCCAAGCTGAGCTGCAACGTGTCTCTGCTGTCTGACCGCATTGATGAGCTGCAAAGCGCCATCGTGAACACGAATCACGATGCAGATGCAGAAGCCGCCGCTGCTTACGAGCATGACGTGATCATTCCCGCCATGAACGGTGTCCGCGTGGTGGCTGATGAGCTGGAGACCCAGGTTGGCCGCGAGTATTGGCCCTTCCCCACCTACGCCGATCTGCTGTTCAACGTCTAATCTTTATACATACTTTCCAGGGCGTGCGGATGGATCCTTTGAAATCCACCGCACGCCTCTTTTATGCTGATTTCTTGTGAATTCATCAGCATTCACTTTAGAAAGAAATCGTGTTTCGCCATATCGACAAAGCGTTGTCTGCGTGCTATAATCATCTGGTATGCATATTCATGCGAAGCCGTATTTCGCTTTGAGGAGTGATCCATCCATGAAATCGTATTCTTTCCGCTACGGTGATGGCAGTGTGGTCTTCCCCCTTGAGGAGGAAAACGTAACCGTGCTTCACGGCAACCACACCCCTGCCGCAGAAGATATTGCCGCCACGCTGACCGCCGCGTTGGATGCCCCCATTGATGCCCCCACCCTGGATCAATGGATTCAGCCCGGGGAAAAGGTAACGCTGGTGATCAGCGACATGTCCCGCTTCTGGATGCGTCAGGATAAGGTCATTCCTCATCTGGTGAATTATTTGCATGACCGCTGCGGCGTAGCAGATGATCATCTGACCATTCTGGTCGCCAACGGCACCCATCTGGGCGGCGACGAAAAGGAACTGCGTACCCTGGTGACGGATGCCGTCTACGACCGCATTCGTGTAGTCAACCACGATTGTCTGGCCGATGATCTGGTCACCATCGGTACAACGCCTCACGGCACGGTGGTGCGCATCAATCCTGTGGCGGCGCATGCTGACCGAGTCATTTGCCTCGGTGCGTGCACTCATCATGTTATGGCCGGCTTCGGCGGCGGGCGGAAGAGCATCCTCCCGGGCATCAGCGCCATGGATACCATCTGCCACAATCACGCCTTTGCCCTGGATCCCTGCTGCTTTAAGAGCAATCCCCGCATCGGCAACGGCAAGCTGGACGATAATCCCCTGAACGATGACATGTGCGAAGCCGCAGGGCTCATGAAAAATCTGTTCATGATTTCCCTGGTGCTGAATGCCGATATGCAGCTGGCGGAAATTTATGCAGGCCATTATCTGCATTCCTGGCAGAAGGCCTGTGAAGCCGTCGATCGTATTTACCGCGTGGAAGTGCCCGAAAAGGCAGACGTCATCGTGGCCAGCTGCGGCGGCTTCCCCAAGGATATGTCCCTGTACCAGGGCACGAAGACCATCGACAACGTGGAAACCGGCTTGAAGATTGGCGGCACGCTGATTCTCATCATCGAAGCGCGGGACGGCGGCGGCCCGGCTGAATATTTCGACTGGATCAAGGATCTGCAGGAAGGCACCATGGAAAAGCGACTCCGTGAGCACTTCACCATTCCCGGCTATATCTTCCTGCTGAACTGTGAGCAAGCACAGCGCTACAATATTCTGATGCTGTCCAAGGTGGGGGCAGAGGTGGTAGCACCCATGGGGCTGAAATCCTATCAGAATGTAGACGACCTGCTTCAGGCGGCTGACCTCAAGGACAAGAAGATTTATGTGATTCCCAACGGCAGCACGGTAGTGCCTTATGTGAAAAAAGGAGCGGATGAACAATGAAGGAGTACATTGCCAAACGTTTTCAGCATCGTTCTGCAGGATTGAGCCTTGACACGGAAGCTCTGCACCGCTACAACGACGTCATCGACCTGAGTATCGGCGACACGGATTTTACCACGGATCGCCGCATTATTGATGCAGCGTATGCAGATGCATGCAACGGTTATACACACTACGGCGACCCCAAGGGCGACCCGGAGCTGATTGAAGCCATTTGCCGTGCCTGGAAGGAAGACTTCAATCAGGATATTCAGGCGGATCAGGTTTTGGTAACTACATCCAGCTGCATGGGTATGTCCCAGTGCCTGCTGGGCTTGCTGAACCCCGGCGATGAAGTCATCGTCTTTGGCCCCTTCTTTGCCGATTACAAGAATCAGGTTGAGCTGGCCGGCGGCAAGTTGGTAGAAGTCCCGACCTATGAGGAGCAGGAGTATCTGCCGCAGGAGGCAGACGTACGCGCCGCCATTACCCCTGCCACCCGCGCTATGATCATCAACACGCCTACAAACCCCACAGGCGCCGCCTATGGCCGTGAAACTCTACAGATGCTGGCGAAGATTGCCACAGAGAAGGATCTGCTGGTGCTGGCAGATGAAATCTACACCCGCTATCTGTATGACGGCGAGTTTGTTCCCATGCGGACGCTGCCCGGCATGGCTGACCGTACCATCACGCTGAACAGCTTCTCGAAGAACTTCATGA
>CAVBFK010000384.1:0-4776 GCA_963594395.1 Lachnospiraceae bacterium | reverse complement strand
GGATGAAGTGGATGCCTTTGTGAAGAAGTACGGCCTGGCCATGGATGATGATGACCTGGCCTTCTGCCGCGATTATTTCGCATCGGAGCACCGTGATCCCACCCTGACCGAAATCCGCATGATCGACACCTACTGGTCGGATCACTGCCGCCACACCACCTTCCTGACCACCATCGACAAGGCCGATGTGCAGAAGCAGGCGGTGGAGAAGGCATTCCAGCGCTACCTCATGGCACGGAAAACCGTCTACGGCGACCGTCAGAAGCCCATGAACCTGATGGACATTGCCACCATGGGCGGCAAGTATCTGAAGAAGATCGGCCAGACACCTAACATTGACGTGAGCGAGGAAATCAACGCCTGCTCCATCAAAATCGATGTGGACGTGGATGGCAAGAATGAGCCCTGGCTGCTCATGTTCAAGAACGAAACTCACAATCATCCCACGGAAATCGAGCCTTTCGGCGGCGCGGCTACCTGCATTGGTGGTGCCATCCGCGATCCGCTGTCCGGCCGTACCTATGTATATCAGGCCATGCGTGTAACGGGCGCGGCTGATCCTCTGGTCCCTGTCAGTGAAACCATGGCCGGCAAACTGCCCCAGCGCAAGCTGGTGACCACTGCCGCGGCAGGCTATTCCTCCTATGGCAATCAGATTGGTTTGGCAACCGGCTTGGTAGATGAAATGTATCACCCCGGCTATGCGGCCAAGCGCCTGGAAATCGGTGCCGTGGTGGGTGCCGCTCCCGAAAAGAACGTGCGCCGCGAAGCGCCTGTTCCCGGTGACAAGATTGTTCTGCTCGGCGGCCGCACCGGCCGTGACGGATGCGGCGGTGCGACCGGCTCCTCCAAGTCCCACAAGCTGGAATCCATCGAAACCTGCGGTGCCGAAGTGCAGAAGGGCAACGCCCCCACAGAGCGGAAGCTCCAGCGCCTCTTCCGTGACGGTGAAGTGACGCGGCTTATTAAGCGCTGCAACGACTTCGGCGCTGGCGGTGTGTCCGTGGCCATCGGCGAATTGGCAGACGGCCTGATGATCAACCTGGACAAGGTGCCCAAGAAGTATGACGGCCTGGACGGCACGGAGCTGGCCATTTCCGAATCCCAGGAGCGCATGGCCGTGGTGCTGGCCCCCGAAGATGTAGATTCCTTCCTTGCCGCCGCCAACCGTGAAAATCTGGAAGCAACCGTAGTGGCTGAGGTTACGGAAGAACCCCGCCTGCGCATGACGTGGAAGGGCGTTACCATCGTGGATCTCTCCCGCGAGTTTCTGAACTCCAACGGTGCTGAGAAGCACACCACCGTTTCCGTGCCGGAGGACGACTTGAAGCAGGTCGTCTTTGAGGGCAGCACCGCGGCTGAAAAGCTGGCCAACATGCTGGGCAATCTGAACATCTGCTCCAAGCAGGGCTTGAGTGAGCGCTTTGACTCCACCATCGGTGCGGCCACGGTGCTCATGCCCTTCGGCGGCAAGTATCAGCTGACCCCGAACCAGACCATGGTAGCCAAGCTCCCCGTGCGCTACGGCGTCACAGACACCGTGTCCGGCATGGCCTACGGCATGCATCCCGAGATGCTGTCCCAGTCTCCCTATGAAGGCAGCTACTTGGCAGTGATTGAAAGCGTCACCAAACTGGTCTGCGCTGGCTTTGATTATCATCAGGCCTACCTGACCTTCCAGGAATATTTCGAGCGCATGGGCAGTGACCCCACCCGCTGGGGCAAGCCCTTTGCCGCTCTGCTGGGTGCCTTCGATGCCCAGCTGGATTTGAACATTGCGGCCATCGGCGGCAAGGACTCCATGTCCGGCACGTTTGAGAAAATGGACGTTCCGCCCACGCTCTGCTCCTTCGCTATCGCCCCCGGCAAGGCCAGCAAGGTGGTCTCTCCCGAATTCAAGGAGGTCGGCCACAGCATTCGCCTGGTAAGCTGCAATGCCCATGACACTGCCGCCTTGACTGCCAACTACAATGCCGTTTTGTCTGCCATGGCAGAAGGCAAGGTAGTAGCCGCTTGGGCACTAGGCTTGGGCGGTGTGGCCGAAGGTCTGTTTAAGATGGGCCTTGGAAACAAGATCGGTACCCGCATCAGCGACGATTTCGAGGGCAATCTCTTCGAGCAGAACATCGGTGCCATGCTGATTGAATGCACGGACGAAATGGATCTGGGCATCGAAGTGGGCGACACTATCCCCGAATGGGTCTTTGAATATGAAGGCGACCGCATCGACCTTACCGCCATGCAGGAAATCTACGAAGGCAAGCTGGACAAGGTGTTCTCCTACCGCGGTCACACCGGTGAAACCACGGAGAAGTTCTCCTACGCTGCCAAGAAGTATCCGACCCCTGCTGTGAAGACGCTGAAGCCCAGCGCATTCATTCCCGTCTTCCCCGGCACCAACTGCGAATATGACACTGCCCGCGCTGTGGAGCGCGCCGGCGGCGAAGCTAAAATTCTGGTCATCAACAACCTGACGCCCGAGGCCATTACGGAGTCCATCCGCGAAGCCAGCCGCCTGATTGCCGAAAGCCAGATGATCGTTCTGCCCGGCGGTTTCTCCGGCGGCGATGAGCCTGACGGTTCTGCCAAGTTCATTACGGCATTCTTCCGCAATCCTGCCATGAAGGATGCGGTGCATGATCTGCTCAAGCATCGGGACGGCCTGATTCTGGGCATCTGCAACGGCTTCCAGGCACTGATCAAGCTCGGTCTGGTTCCCTTCGGCGAAATCGTTGAGACCAATGACCAGTGCCCCACGCTGACCTTTAATGAAATCGGCCGTCACCAGTCCATGCTGGTGCGCACGCGGATTGCCTCCAACAAGTCTCCTTGGCTCAGCCGTTGCCAGGTGGATGACATTCACACGGTGGCCATCAGCCATGGTGAGGGACGCTTTGTGGGTCCCGAGACGCTGATTCGTCAGCTGGCCGACAACGGACAGATCGCCACCCAGTACGTGGATTTGAACGGCAACCCGTCCATGGATCGCCGCTTTAACCCCAACGCCAGCCTGTACGCTATTGAGAGCATCACCAGCCCGGACGGCCGTGTGCTGGGCAAGATGGGTCACACGGAGCGCAGCGGCGAAAATCTGTACAAGAACGTACCCGGCGACAAATATCAGCCGCTCTTTGAAGGCGGCATGGATTACTTCCGCCTGTAAAATTGGAGGGAAAGCAGCATGCCTCATGACAGCTACATTAGCCCATTTTCCACCCGCTATGCCAGCAAAGAAATGCAGTTCATCTTTTCGGAAGACAACAAGTTCCGCACCTGGCGGAAGCTGTGGATTGCCCTGGCCAAGGCAGAAAAAAAGCACGGCCTGGACATCACCGATGAACAGATTGCCGAGCTGGAAGCCCACGCGGAAGATATCAATTATGAAGATGCCCAGCGCCGCGAAAAAGAGTGCCGCCACGATGTGATGAGCCACGTGTACGCCTACGGACTGCAATGCCCCAAGGCCGCCGGCATCATCCACCTGGGCGCCACCTCCTGCTACGTGGGCGACAACACGGACGTCATCATCATGCGGGAAGGCCTGCTGGTCGTCCGCCGCAAACTGCTCAATGTGATGAAGCTTCTGGCAGACTTTGCTGAGAAGTACAAGGCCATGCCCGCCCTGGCCTACACCCATCTGCAGCCGGCACAGCTGACCACCATAGGCAAGCGCGCCACCCTTTGGCTTAACGAACTGTACATGGATTACTGCGAGCTGGAGCACCGCCTGTCTTCCTTGGACCTGCTGGGCAGCAAGGGAACCACCGGCACCCAGGCCAGCTTTATGGAGCTCTTCGGCGGCGATAGCAAGAAGATCCTCGCCGTGGAGCAGGACATTGCCGAATCCATGGGCTTCACCAAGGTTGTCCCTGTTTCCGGTCAGACGTATTCCCGCAAGATGGACTACCAGGTGGTGTCCGCGCTCAGCGGCATTGCCCAATCTGCCAGCAAGTTTGCCTACGACATGCGTCTGTTGGCCAACTTCAAGGAAATGGAGGAGCCCTTCGAGAAGAATCAAATCGGCTCTTCCGCCATGCCCTATAAGCGCAATCCCATGCGGTGCGAACGTATCGATGCACTGGCACGCTTCGTGTGCATCGACACGCTGAACACGGCCATGACGTCCTCCCTGCAGTTCTTTGAGCGCACGCTGGACGACAGCGCCAATAAGCGTCTGGCCGTTGCCGAGGCGTTCCTCGGAGTGGATGCCATCCTGAACATCATGATGAACGTCTGCGACGGCTTGGTAGTCTACGACAAGGTCATCCGTGCCCGGGTGATGAACGAACTGCCCTTCATGGCCACGGAAAACATCATGATGGACGCCGTGAAGAAAGGCGGCAATCGTCAGGAGCTTCACGAAAAACTCCGCGTGCATTCCCAGGCCGCGGCGCGCGTAGTGAAAGAAGAAGGCGGCAAGAACGACCTGATTGACCGCATCTGCGCCGACCCTGCCTTCATGATTACCCATGAGGAAGTCGAAGCCATCCTTCGCCCGGAGCAGTTCACCGGCAGAAGCAGTGAGCAGGTGGATGACTTCCTGAATGGCATCATCCGCCCCCTGCTGGAAGAAAACGCAGAGGTGCTGGGGGAAAAACAGGAGCTGAGTGTGTAACCCTTACTCATACCTCTTCCTATACTCCTGTGGGCTATCCCCCGCGTACTTTTTGAACACCCTGGAGAAGTGGCTTGGGGACGAAAATCCAAGGTACAGCCCAATGGCAGTGACTGATTTATCGGAATAGCGGAGAAGGCGTTTGGCCTCCTCCGTTTTTT
>CAVBFK010000383.1:0-3195 GCA_963594395.1 Lachnospiraceae bacterium | reverse complement strand
CACGCAAAATGGTATCATTCAACAGATGATAGCCGTCCAGCGGCGGAATCGGGATCAGGTTGAACACCGCCAGAGACAGATTGATCTGTGCCATCATCAGCAGAAAGCGCTGAATGTACTGCAACCACGGGTTGGCCATGTAGCTGGTCAATTCGCTGGTGACCAAGCCATATTCAATGCGGTAGGCAACGCTGTACTGATTGGGGTCAAGCGCCAAGAGCATGTTGCTTGACGAGCTCCGCAGGTACTGGTAGAACTCATCTGTCCAGATCAGCCGGTTGATGCCAACACTCAGTGCCGTGCACAGGATGAACAAAGTCAGGTTCATGCAGATGCCTGCAATGGACACAAGGAAATCATCCCGGCGGTAGTTGCGGAAATTGCGGGGATTGATGGGAACGGGCTTTGCCCAGCCGATGCCCAGGAACACCATGCACACCGTGCCGACGGGGTCAAGGTGCTTCCGCGGATCCAGGCTCAATCGTCCCATCCACTTGGCAGTGGGGTCACCGCACTTCAGTGCCACGTAGCCGTGGGCAATTTCATGAAGAATCAGGCTCAGCAACACCGTAACCGCAAAATACAGAATATAAATAACGAATCCCAGAGGATCACTTGTCAGATAATTGATATACGATTGCAAACGTGTGAACATGCCATTCCTCGCTTTGCGTCATATTTCCACATAGGGATCCTGAAAATTATAGCGTATTTCCCGTTAAGACGCAAGCTGGCAAACAGAGGCAGATGGTCAAAAGAGAGACGTCAGCGGAATGTAGGCCATGGGCAGGAAAATGGCCGGAAGCAGATTGCCCACGCTGATATGCTTATCATAGATCATGTTCAGACCCACGCCGATGATCAGCAGGCCGCCTACAGCACTCATCTCATTGATGATTTCATCCGTCAGCAAGGGAGAAATCCACGTTGCCAGCAGGGCAATGGCACCTTGGTAGATCAGCACAGCCACTGCCGACAGTGCAACGCCGATACCAAGCGAGCTGGCTAGGAAGACAGAAATCACACCGTCCAGCAGAGCTTTGGCAATCAGCGTGCTGTGATCACCACGCAGGCCGCTGTCCATAGCACCGATAATGGCCATGGCGCCCACGCAGAACACAAGTGCCGCTGTAACAAAGGCATTGGCAACGCCGCCGCTATGAGACAACTTCTTTTCGGCAAAGTTGCCCAGGCGCTCCATCTGCCGCTCAATGTTGATGGCACAGCCGATCAATCCGCCGATGGCCATGCACACAATGACGCACAGCGTGTTTGCCGTCTTCACGGCACCTTGAATGCCGATCAGGATAACGCACAGCCCCATGCCCTGCATACAGCACTCCCGCATACGTGCGGGAATACCCCTGCTGAGCAAGACGCCGATAATGCTTCCTAAAAGAATGGCCCCTGCGTTAATCAGCGTACCAATCATATGTTAACGCCTCTATTTCAAAAATCGAACAGAAAAAGCGCCCATCATCCATGAAGGAAAACGGGCGCTTTCGTGCTCACAAATTAGTTGGCAGCGGTCTCCACGGGATACACGGAAACCTTCTTCTTGTCGCGGCCCAGACGCTCGAAGCGAACAACGCCGTCGACCAGTGCGAACAGGGTATCATCCTTGCCCTTGCCAACATTCAGGCCGGGATGGATGTGGGTACCACGCTGACGCACGAGGATGTTGCCAGCCAGAGAGAACTGACCGTCGGCACGCTTCGGTCCCAGACGCTTGGATTCGCTGTCGCGGCCATTGCGGGTGGAGCCCATGCCTTTCTTGTGAGCGAATTGCTGCAGATTAAGCTTAATCATTGCATTTTCCTCCTGTCTTATATGCAATCCTTAGATTTTGAGGAAACTGTTCTGCCAGATCTTTCAGTCCCTGCTCCAAAGCACCCATCAGCACCTGTGCGTCATGCCATTGCATGTCCGTCATTTGCTGAGGAAGCCGGAAAACAAGAATGCCTTCATCGTTTTCCACGATGTCGGAAACAATGCCGCACACAGCTTCAAGGCTGTTGATGCAGGTTGCTCCCAGCACGGATACGGCTGCACAGACAATATCACTGCCTGCTTCTGCGTATCCCGAATGTCCCTTGGCAGAGTAACCGATCAGCCGACCATCGGCATCCCGGTTAAATGTGGTGCGGATCATTATGCGTTGATCGCAGTGATCTCCACCTTGGTATAAGGCTGGCGATGACCGGCACGGCGATGATAGTTCTTCTTGCTCTTGTACTTGTAGATGAGAACCTTCTCGCCCTTCACCTGACCAAGCACCTTGCCCTCGACCTTAGCGCCCTCGACCACGGGATTGCCGATCTTCACAGCATCCTCGCCACCGATCATCAGCACATCGAAGGAAACAGCAGAGTCAACATCCTGATCGATCTTCTCGATGTAGATCACATCACCCTGGGAAACCCGGTATTGCTTGCCACCCGTTGCAATGATAGCATACATGGTGCACAGCACCTCCTGATTCATACTCGCCGGGACATGAGGTCGTACCGAAGTACATTTTTGCATACCTCTCCCGAGCGGCTTACTCGAAAAGAATACCATACAAATCCTTGCATGTCAAGGGTTCGAGAGGCTTTTTACACGTTTTCACCGAAAAAAGTTTCCAAGCGGTGACGGTCTGCCACATGCAGTCCCTTCCAGCCAAGCGCCACAGCGGCTTCCACATTCCGCAGGGTGTCATCCAGGAAGAGCGTTCTTTCAGGAGCAGAGCCCATCTTCTTCTCAACAAGATGATAGATTTCGGCATCAGGCTTACAAATCTTTTCCCGGCCGGAAATCACCATGTCGTCAAACAGGTCAAAGAAAGGATGGACGCTTGCCTCTTCTGCGAAGAATTCCGCGCCAAAGTTGGACAGGACGCAGGTCTTCTTGCCGTGTGCCTTGCATGCCTTTAGTGCCGCGATGCCTTCGGGAATCTCAGGCAGATTCTTCACCCACGAAAAAACTGCTTCATGCACGATGGATGCGATTTCGGAATTCTCCCCGATCATTTCCTGCTGAATCTCTTCAATAGACTTTTTGCCCAGATCAATTTCCGGCCAAAAAGGCGAGCGATAGACCCGCTCCACGGCAATCTGCTGTTTCTGCTTATCTTCCGGGAAAATCTTTGCCGCCAGCACCGGCGGATCCCATGCCAGAAGCACATTGCCCACGTCAAACACAACGGTATCAATC
>CAVBFK010000382.1:0-4142 GCA_963594395.1 Lachnospiraceae bacterium | reverse complement strand
ATGCGCGAGATTGGCTACTGCCAGGGCATTGAGAACTACTCCCGCTATTTCGACGGACGGAAGCCCGGGGACGCGCCCTATTCCCTGCTGGATTACTTCCCCAAAGATTTTCTGTGCTTCATCGATGAGAGCCACGTTACCGTGCCGCAGATCCGCGCCATGTATAACGGCGACCGTGCCCGCAAAACAACCCTGATCGACTACGGTTTCCGCCTTCCTTCGGCATACGATAACCGTCCCTTGCTCTTTCAGGAGTTTGAGCAGAGAATTCACCAGACGATTTACGTTTCTGCCACACCCGGCCCCTATGAAATGGGCAAGGCTGAGCAGGTGGTTGAGCAAATTATCCGCCCCACCGGCCTGCTGGATCCTGAAATTGTGCTGAAAAAAGCTACCGGTCAGGTGGACGACCTGGTCGGCGAAATCCGTAAGGTGGTTGCGAAAAAGGAACGGGTGCTGGTCACCACCCTGACCAAGCGAATGGCCGAAAGCCTGACGGATTACCTTAAGGAATTGGAGATTCGGGTGCGCTATCTGCACAGTGATATCCAGACCATTGAGCGGATGCAGCTTATCCGTGACCTGCGCCTGGGCGAATATGACGTGCTGGTGGGCATTAACCTGCTGCGCGAAGGTCTTGACCTGCCGGAGGTTTCCCTGGTGGCTATTCTCGATGCAGATAAGGAAGGCTTCCTGCGTAGCGAAACCTCTCTGGTGCAGACCATCGGCCGCGCCGCCCGTAACGTGGACGGACGCGTCATTATGTACGGCGACATCATGACGGAGAGCATGGAAAAGTCCATTACAGAAACGAACCGCCGCCGCGCTATTCAGCAGGAATACAATGAGGAACATGGGATTACGCCGGAAAGTGTGCGGAACGCTATCCATGATGTGCTGGAGATTACCAAGCAGGTGGAAGATACCTCTGCAAAGCCGCTGAATGAGGATGAGCGCGCGGCACTGGTGCGGCAGATTGAGGAGCAGATGCTTGCCGCGGCGAAGAATCTTGAGTTTGAACAGGCATCAAAGCTTCGTGATCAGCTGTTGGAGCTTCGCGGCGAAGCTCCTATGAAGCCGGATGTTCAGCAGCGCCGTTCCCGCGCCCCCAGAAGCCGCAAAAGTACGCATTAAAAATGCAAATTTTACATGGTTGCCTCTTATGGGTCAAGGGTCGAAGACCCTTGCAGGGTCCAGGGGCGGCGCCCCTGGTAGGGCATGGGGCAAAGCCCCATATTTCGCGCTGAACAGCGAAGCGTTTTCAGCGCCACGCTGCAATAGAGGATTGTCTTCTCCTTTGAAGCGATTGTTGTTCCTTATTCCAGAGGGCTTTGCGGTTACGGGTCGAAGACTCCGCCCCCGAACCCCTTCGCATGCGTTTTTTTGATAAGTCTTCAATTCATAATTTTAGAGTCTTCCCCCACACATAAAAAGAGGATGCTCCGCAAGGGAGCATCCTCTTTCGCTTATTCAGCGATATTAGACCTTGAAGTTCACAGAGGTGTCGCCCAGGTCATTGGTGCCGAACTCATAATCATTGCCGGGCAAGATGGCATTCAGCAGAATGCCCACCAGAGCGGACACAGCCAGACCGGACAGGCTGATCTGCACACCGAACACCGTAAAGGCGATAGCGCCGGCATTGGAGAAGTTGATACCCAGTGCCAGAGACATAATCAGGGCAGCGATAATCACGTTGCGGCTCTTGGTGAAGTCCACCTGATTTTCCACCACATTGCGGACACCCACAGCGGAAATCATGCCGTAGAGGATCAGGCTCACGCCGCCGATGGTTGCGGTGGGCATGCAGGAAATCAGCGCAGCAAACTTCGGAGAGAAGGAGAACACCACTGCCAGGCAGGCGGCAATACGCACCACGCGGGGATCATATACCTTGGTCAATGCCAGTACACCGGTATTTTCACCATAGGTGGTGTTGGCAGGAGCACCGAAGAGAGCGGCCATCGTGGTTGCCAGGCCGTCACCCAGCAGAGAGCGGTGCAGACCGGGATCCGCAATGAAGTTCTTGCCAACGGTAGAGGAAATGGCGCACATATCGCCGATATGTTCCACCATGGTTGCCAGAGCAATGGGCATCATCATGGCAATCGAAGAAGCCACCAGAGAACCATCCGCGTTACCGACCAGAGCGAACACGGTGTCGCTCATCTGGAAAGGCAGGCCGATCCAAGCGGCATCCTTCAAAGCCTGCACCTTGTCGGGATCCAGCTGACCGAAAATGGCAGCAGCCGCATAGGAAATCACCACGCCCAGCAGAATGGGGATGATCTTCACCATGCCCTTGCCCCAGATGTTGCAAACCACCACCACAGCCACAGCCAGGATGGCGATCCACCAGTTTGCGGCGCAGTTATTGATAGCACTGTTGGCCAGGGTAATACCAATGCAGATGATGATGGGGCCCGTTACAATGGGCGGGAAGAAACGCATCACCTTCTTGGCACCAAAGGCCTTGAAGAGAATGGACAGGATGACATACATCAGGCCGGCGCATGCCACACCAACGCCGGCATAGGGCACCCAGTTTGCACCCGTGCCGCTGTTTTCCACCAGTGCACGGATGGAGTAGTAGCCGCCCAGGAAGGCAAAGGAAGAACCCAGGAAGGCAGGAACCTTCCGCTTGGTCAGCAGGTGGAACAGCAGCGTTCCGAGGCCTGCGAACAACAGCGTAGCACTAACGCTCAGACCCGTGAGGGCAGGCACCAGTACCGTGGCACCGAACATTGCAAACATGTGTTGGAATCCCAGGAGTGCCATCTTACCGGCAGACAGTTTTGTGTTGGTCATTGGTTTTGCTCCCTTCCTTAATGAGAACGTTCCTTTATGATATCGGCACGAGCCGATCATCATCTTCCCCTATGCTTACCGGGCACCATACAAAGCCGCGCCGTCGCCGCCGTCAATCTCCGTCACCTGCACGCCAATGCGTTCAGACTGGGCGGTGGGCACATTCTTTCCGATAAAGTCTGCGCGAATGGGCAGTTCCCGATGACCGCGGTCAATCAGCACTGCCAGGCGGATCTTGGCAGGGCGGCCCTGATCCATTACGGCGTCCATGGCCGCGCGAACCGTGCGTCCCGTGTAAATCACGTCATCCACCAGCACCACCGTCTTGCCGTTTACATCCACCGGCAGATGAGAGGCGCTGACCTTGGGCTGATCGTACAGCTTGCTCAGGTCATCCCGGTAAAGGGTGATATCCAGCTCACCCACGGGAATCTTCACGCCCTCGGTCTTTTCAATAATGTCGCTGAGGCGATTTGCCAGCGGCACGCCTCTGCGGCGGATGCCCACCAGCACCACGTCCTCCAGGGGCATCAGACGTTCCATCATTTCATGCGCCATGCGGGTCAGGGTACGCTGCATGGTTTCGCCATCCATCAATTGAGCCTTCGGGATTCCACTTGCCATAAAAATACTCCTTTCCCTGCACTTCTTCGTGCAAAAAAAGCCTCTCCCTGTCAGACAGGAAGAGGCGCATGCTCATGATGAGGTCTCCGCGCACCTTGCCAGCCTCACAGGACTGTCGTTAAAGGGTCTTGCTTTTGAACCGCAGAGGATTATAGCACAGCATACGGTCTGTGTAAAGCCGTCGGATATGGTATTTTTGCGAATAATAAAATGCAATTTATGATGGACAAGCTTCATTTTTGCAAGTAAAGCATACATTCTAAGACATGTACAATTTTTGCCGATATTCAACCATAGCACCCGTTAAAGCGGTTACACTGTGTGAACATTTCGTTAAGTTTTCAGCAATTCTTGACAGCTTTCTTGCATTGTATTATTCTTGTATCCAAAGTACACGCAAAATACTGTGTGGTGCTTTTCAATCAACGGGAGCGTGATCGTATGAATACCCTGCAGTTTCAACCTATGATGGAGAGCCGACCGATTCGTGAAATCGCCTATGAAGTGCTGAAGCATGCCATTGTCAGCGGCGAGATTCCTGCAGGGGAACGCATTGTGGAAACGGACTACGCCGAGCGTCTGCACATCAGCCGCACGCCTTTGCGTGAAGCACTGCGCAAGCTGGAGCGCGACGGCCTGGTGGAATATGAGCTCCGCCGCGGCGTGGTGGTGCGCGCCTTCTCCCTGTCCGACGTTGAGGAGATCTACAC
>CAVBFK010000381.1:0-5238 GCA_963594395.1 Lachnospiraceae bacterium | reverse complement strand
CAAGGGGGCTTTGCGGTCGCCCCCTTGACCCCTTCGCGCCTCCTTCGGATGAAGTAGACTTCTTCTGAAAAAAGAAATGGAACAGTACCCCTCAAAAGGAGTGCACCGAAGGAGTCCAGAGGGCGAGGGTCTTCGACCCGCTTAAGCCCTCTGGAATAAAGGACTTAGTTCGTTTAATCCATACGACAAGATTTCTGAAACAAAATCAAAAAGGAGCTGAAAAGCAATGATCACCTATCAGGAGTGGGCGGATAGCCCGCAGAAAATCCCCCTGATGCTGAAGAGCATCGACGAATACCGTTCCTCCGGCGCTTTCCGCCGCGCCCTGGCGGCGGAGTGCTACTTCCGCGGAGAGAACCCCGAAATCGCCCGCAAAACCGTGCTGAAGGCCACCAAAATCGAAACCCGCGATGAGCATGGCCGCCATCACGTCCGCAGCGGCGTGGCCGACGTGGTGGGCAACCGCATCGGATCCTCCTTCCTGTACCGCTTCATCTGCCAGGAAAATCAAATGCTGCTGCAGTCGGGATGCCTGCTTCCCGCAGAAATCAAGCGTCGGCTGGGCGCAGACTTTGACCGCCAGCTGGAAGCCCTGGGAGAACGCGCCCTGGTGCAGGGCGTCTGCTGGGGACTGTGGGATAACGGTCACCTGGAGGTCATTCCTCAGGCGAAGGATGCCCTCAGCGGCTTTCTGCCCATCATGGATGAAATGACGGGGCGCATCCGCGCAGGCGTCCAGTTCTGGCAGAGCGATATTCGGCGGGATCTGTTCGTCCGGCTGTTTGAAGAGGACGGCGTCACGGTGTATCGCGTGCGGAACCGCTCGGCGGAAACGGAAATTCCCAAGCGGGATTACCGCATAACCCAATGCCGGGACGCCCTGGGAGAAAGCATCTGCCGCGAAGGCAACTGGGGACGTCTGCCCCTGATTCCCCTCTTGGCCAACGGGGAAGGCCGGAGCGAACTGACACCTTCCATCAAGGCGAAGATTGACGCCTATGATCGCATCCTGTCGGACTTTGCGGATAATCTGGATCGCGCCAACGATGTGTACTGGGTGCTGAACAACTTCGGCGGCACCACGGAGGACATTGCGGAACTACTGGCGGAGATCAATCGATTGAAGGCCGTGGCCAGCATTTCGGACGGCTCGGGAAGCGCCAGCGCGGAGCCGCGAACCATTGAGGTGCCCTATCAGGCGCGGCAGACGGCGCTGTCCATTCTGGAAAAGGAATTGTACATGGATGCTATGGCGCTGGATACGGAGGCACTCACCGCAGGGAGCCTGACCAATGTGGCCATCCGCGCTGCCAGCGCCAACCTGAACCTGAAGTGCGACCGCTATGAGTGGCAGCTGAATCGGTTTGTGCAGGAGCTGTTGTCTCTTTTGGGGATGGAAACGGAGAAGATTCGCTTTCAGCGTCAGCAGATTGCCAATGACGCGGAAACGGTGGAGACCATCTACAAAATGCGCGGTGATATTGATCGCGCCACCGCGCTGAGGCTGAATCCCCTCCTTCAGCCGGAGGAGGTGGAGGAACTGCTGAAAGCAGAGTAACTTTTCCCTTTGGGGAAAGGTCAACTCAAAGGGAGAGAACATCCGAAGGAGTCCAGAGGGCGGAGCCTTCGACTCGTAACCGCAAAGCCCTCTGGAATATGGAGAGAAAACTTTTTGTTCTATATGACAAGCTTGCTATCCAACAAAGAGATTTCGCCTTGAGAGGCGAGCAGGGGCTTTCCGGTCGCCCCTGCACCCTTCGGAGCATCCTTTCTCTTGAAGGGGCACTGTTCCGAAACTTTTAAGTAAGTTGCAAAACAAGTCAACATTATAGGGAGTGCATGCGAAGGGTCCAGGGGCGACCGCAAAGCCCCTGGAATATGGAGAGAAAACTGTTTGTTCTTATATGACAAGCTTGCTATCCAACAAAGAGATTTCGCCTTGAGAGGCGACCAAAGGGCTTTCCGGTCGCCCTTTGGAAACCTTCGGTGCACTCCTTTTGAGAAGTTTTCTTCCGAAACTTTTTAGTTTCAATACAAACTTACTTCATCGGAGGAGACATCCGAAGGAGTCCAGAGGGCGGAGTCTTCGACTCGTAACCGCAAAGCCCTCTGGAATAAAGGACATAGTTCGTTTGCTCTATACGACAAGATTTCTTCCTAGCAAGAGAATTTTACTGAAGAATCAAGGGGGCTTTGCGGTCGTTCCGCAACCTCAATCGTCGCGGCGAAGCGCCGCTCGTTTCGGTTGATGCGTTCGCGGCTGCTATACGCGCCACTGGCGCGTAGCCGCTCTCTTACCCCTTGACCCCTTCGCGCTCCCTTCGGATGAAGTTGATTTTTATTGCAAGTAAAAGATGCGGAACAGTGCTCCTTCAAGGAAGAGGACATGCGAAGGGTCCAGGGGCGACCGCAAAGCCCCTGGAATAAAGGGCTTGACTCGCTTGTTCTATTGGACGAGCTTGTTCCTTAGCAAAAAATCTTTTGTGAGAGTTTCAAGGGGGCTTTGCGGTCGCCCCCTTGACCCCTTCGCACCCTCCTTTTTAAGGGGCACTGTTCCGAAATTTTTAAGTTGCAATACAAATCAACTTCATCGGAGAAGATTTCCGAAGGAGTCCAGAGGGCGACCGGAAAGCCCTCTGGAATAATGGACTTAACTCGCTTGTTCCATACGACGAGCCTGTTATCCAACAAAAAGATTTCGCTCTTCGGAGCGAGCAGGGGCTTTGCGGTCGCCCCTGCACCCTTCGGAGTGCACTCCTTTTTAGCGAGTGCACAATCCAACCATAGAAAGAGTTACTTTTCCTCTTTCCTTGACAAGTGATTCCTGCTATCGTAAGATGAACTTGCAAAAAAGGAGATGATCTCATGGATCTTGATATTGACCTTTCCACCACCATCGGTGAAGTCCTGTCCGCAGCCCCGGGGGCGGCGCACATCTTCCTCGAATTCGGCATGCACTGTCTCAACTGCCCCTGCTCCCTCAACGAGACCATCGAAGAGGCCTGCGCCGTCCATGGCGCCAACGCAGACGAGCTTGTCCACCAGCTCACCGAGTGGTTTGCAGACAACGCATGATTTTCTCCCCATACCATGTGGAAAACTTGTGGAGAATGTGGAAAACTCAGCGGAAAACCCTCAAATCCACCCTTCCTGTGGAAAAAAACGTGGAAAACTGTGGACAAACCTGTGGATAGTGTGGAAAACTATGTGCAAAGTAGGTGAAAACTATGATCGTACGTGATGAAAACCAGGCGCTGAGCGTGGCGGTGGAGATGGAAAAGCGCGCCATCCGCATGTATGAGCGGGCGCTGATGCTTGCGACAGACGACGAGGTTCGCCGGGGAATTTCCTCCATTCTGGAAGATGAACGCCGCCATCTGTGCCGATTTACCGCCATGCAGGGGGGCAAGGAGCCATCTGCCGCGGAGGACGCCATCCTCACCGATGCCATGGCATCCCAGGTGCTTTTCACCGGCGGAATGGCCGAAATGAACCGCGCCCACGCCATGACCACCCTGCGGGGTCTGTATGAATACGCCGCCGAAAGCGAGCAGGACGCTGTGGAAAAGTACACGTCCTTCGCCGCGGCATCTGATCGGGAAGATGTGAAGGCCGCGTTTCTCGCCATTGCCGAGGAGGAGAAGACGCATCTGCAAGATCTGCGGCAGTCTCTCAAGACAATGCCATAAAATCTGACCGAGTTTTCCACAAAAAACGCAAGAAAAGTGGAAAACAGAAGAGAGGTTCAACAAAGATGGAAATGCTGGATGTGATGACCCGGCGGCACAGCGTCCGCCAATATACGGATCGCCCCATAGAGGAGGAAAAGCGCAGGATCCTGAATGACCTCATCGGGGAGATCAACCGGCAGGCGGGGCTGCATCTGCAGATTTTCTACGAGGAGCCGAAGTGCTTTGACAACATGATGGCGCACTACGGGAAATTTGCCGGTGTGCGGAACTATATCGCCCTGGTGGGGAAGAAGGCGCCGAACCTGGAGGAAACCCTGGGATTCTACGGCGAGCAGCTGGTGCTCAAGGCGCAGGAGCTGGGGCTGAATACTTGCTGGGTCGCCCTGACCCACGGGAAAAGCCAGGCGGAAATCGGCCAGGGGGAGAAAGAAGTCTGCCTGATCTCCATCGGCTACGGATGCAACCAGGGCACGGCCCATCGCAGCAAAGCCCTGACAGAGGTCTGCAAAACACAGGGTGAAATGCCGGCGTGGTTCCTGACCGGCATGAACGCCGCGCTTCTCGCCCCCACGGCTGTGAATCAGCAGAAGTTTTTCTTTGAGCTTCTGCCGGATGGGCAGGTCAAGGCTACCTGCGGCAAAGGGTTTTACACCCGGCTGGATCTGGGCATTGTGAAGTATCACTTTGAGCAGGCCAGCGGGCACAAGGTTCTGTGATTCGATCCTCTGCGGAAACGCTCCGCGGGGGATTTTTTGTTGGAAGATGAAAGCATCTTCCTTGGCTAGATGGAAGACTATTTTTATTGTGAGATAGAAGACTGCTTCATCGGAGAGGACGCCCGAAGGAGTCCAGAGGGCGACCGGAAAGCCCTCTGGAAGTCAGTAAACATACCCGATGGGATATCAAGACAAGCAATATTGTGCTGTTCGCTAAAGAGATTTTGCTTTGAGTTGCAACAAGGGGGCTTTGCGGTCGCCCCCTTGACCCCTTCGCGCCTCCTTCGGATGAAGTGGATTTTTATTGCAAGTAAAAGATAAGGAACAGTGTTCCTTAAAAGGAGTGCACCGAAGGAGTCCAGAGGGCGACCGGAAAGCCCTCTGGAAGTCAATAACCCTGCCCGATGGAATATCACGACAAGCTCATACCTCGAAGAAAAAGAAGTTAGTTATGCGCAGGGGCTTTCCGGTCGCCCCTGCACCCTTCGGCGCACTCCTTATAAACAGTGGTGTTCCGATCTTAGAAGAAAGTCGGTATTTGCTGATTAGCTTCATAACAGTTCAACTTCATCGGAGAAGACCGAAGGAGTCCAGAGGGCGACCGGAAAGCCCTCTGGAATAAAGAGTCCCTATTCCTTTGATAGATAAGTCAAGCTCGCTGTCTAACAAAAAGAATTCGCTCTGAGTTGCAACAAGGGGGCTTTGCGGTCGCCCCCTTGACCCCTTCGCGCCTCCCTTTTTAAGGGGCACTGTTCCGAAGCTTTCAAGTTTCACTACAAATCAACTTCATCGGAGAAGACATCCGAAGGAGTCCAGAGGGCGACCGGAAA
>CAVBFK010000380.1:0-13668 GCA_963594395.1 Lachnospiraceae bacterium | reverse complement strand
CCGGCAGCCTATTGCCTCTCCCGCTTCAAATTCCGTGGAAGCGGCATTATTCAGGCACTGATCATTCTCGGTCTTGCTATTCCGAACATCATGGTCGTTATGCCGCTGTTCTCCATCGTAAATAGCCTGAATCTTTCCGGCACCCATTTGACACTGATCTTCATTTACACGGCCGGTTCCGTTCCTTACACGACCTACTACCTGATGACCTTCTTCAAAAGCATCAGCACCTCTTTTGAAGAAGCTGCGGCCATCGACGGCTGCGGATTCTTCCGTTGCTTCTGGAAGATCATGTTCCCCTTGGCTCGTCCTGCCGTGATGACGGTGACCATCTTCAACTTCATCGGCAAGTGGAATGAGTATTTCATGGCCTTGATCTTTGCCAATAAGTCGGAACTGCGCCCCATTGGCGTTGGTCTGTACCAGGTAGTAACCTCCATGATGAACTCCGGCGACTGGGCAGGCATGTTTGCCTCTGTGGTTATCGTCTTTGTTCCTACAGTGATCATCTACGCTCTGCTGTCGAAGCATATTGTTGGCGGCACAACAGCCGGCGGCGTAAAGGGCTAATGGGAGGCTATAATGAAATTACAATTCACAGGAATTGGGGCAGCCTATTACCCCGTGCTTGGCAGCAACTGCGCTTTCTTTGAGCATGAGAATCAGCTCTTTCTGCTCGACTGCGGCGAAAGCACCTTCAAGGCTATGTTTGCCCGCAGTGAAATTTTTCGGTACAAGCGCATTACGGTGCTAATTACGCATCTGCATGCCGACCATATCGGCAGTCTCGGCTCATTCCTCTCCTTCTGCAAAAATGTGCTGAACAAGAAGGCTACCTTGATCGCTGAAGAAGAAACCGTTGTGCATGTTCTGTCCGAATGCGGTGTACAACCTGATCTGTACCACTTTACAACAGATTTCAGCCAATGCAATGCAGATGGTTTTTCCATTCAGCCCGTTCGGGTTAAGCACGCAAGTGATATGCTGTGCTGTGGTTTTCTAATTGAGTGTGACGGAGAAAAAACGTATTACAGCGGTGACACCTGCCTGATTCCTGAAGACATTCTGCATTCTTTCTTGTCCGGTGAAATTCAGACGATGTATCAGGAATGCACCTATCTTAACACCGATAGTCCTTCCCACTGCTCACTGCAGAAGCTGTGTGCATGGATCCCTGAGAAGGAACGTGATCGTGTGTATTGCATGCATCTTGGCGGCGACTTCCGCGGCGATATTTATGCGGCCGGTTTCCGTATACCGGAGATTGTATCATAACTGGAGGGTATCATCATGAAGAATACACTTCACCTGTATAACCAGGACAAAGTTCAGGTTGCCGCCCATCGCGGTACAGCCGGTGTGAATATTCCCTGCAACACGATTCCCGCGTTTGATATTGCACTTCGAGGCGGTGCATCCATCCTTGAAATGGATCTTTTCAAAAGCACGGACGGTGAAATTTTTATCTTCCATACAGGAAAGGAGCCTTATCAGCTCAACAAGCACATCGACCTTACGCAAATGAGCAGTGAGGAGATTCGTCCCCTCCGCCTGATTAACGTGGATTTTAATCCCACTGAATGGGGACTCAATACGTTTGATGAGGTGCTGGAGCATTTCAAGGGACGCTGCATTTTGAACCTCGATCGCTTCGGTTCATGCATTCCTGATGTGATTAAAGCAGTCGAGCGTCACAACATGAAGGAGCAGATTCTGCTGAAGTATGCGCCCAATCCGGCGATTCTGAAAATCATCGAGGAAGTTGCACCGGATTATATGTTCATGCCGATTTACATGGAGGAAGATACCGCATCCGAGATGATTGAACACATGAACATTAACTTTATGGGTGCGGAGCTTGTGTTCCAGACCGAGCAATCCCCCGTAGCACAGCCTGAATACATCGAAAAGATGAAGAAGAACGGCAAAACGCTGTGGGGCAATGCTGTCCTCTACAATTACAAGGTTCCGCTTTCTGCCGGCCATACGGATGACGTCTCGATGATGGACGACCCGAACAAGGGTTGGGGCTGGCTGGCCGATCATGGCTTCGATATCATTCAGACAGACTGGACCTATCAGTGCTGCAAGTATCTGAAGGATAAAGGCATCAACAAGTAACCATTTATCTTGCCAAAGGAGCTAAGTATTATGATCCGTTCTGAGGATGTTTATCCGTCCAGCGTTCTACGCGAAACTGCCATTCGCATAGTGAAAACCGATCCCGGCATTTATGGACTAACGAGTTTTCATGTAGATGCAGACTTCTTCATCGAAGTGATCGATGATCCGCACTACTGCTACGAAACAGAGAATGAATTTGTCTTTTATGTTCGCCACACGGTTCTGACCGATGCGTGCCTTGCCACCTGCCGTTTTGACACAGACGGGGTGATTGATGTCCAGGCTATTCTGTGTGAAGGGCGTTCTCTACATTTCACCAATGAGCATGGGATCATCACCTTCCAGCTGGAAATCAGTGGCTTATCCGGCGTAACCCGCACCTTGTATGTGCATACCCTTTTGCGTGAGCCGGGGTTGACCATCCGCTTGGAGCAGAATCACCCGGGACGCCGTGCAGGAAAATATCGGGATGAACGCTATCCGGAAACGGAGATTCTTGCAGCCAATCACTATATGTGGGCAACACGGGAAGCCTTGGTCATGCTAGGAATCCCCGAATACCTGCATAGCGAAGGCCTGGGTTACATGCTCTTGCTTGGCTTTGAAACCAATAACGAAGTGCATGGTGATTACCCGCCCCATTGGCATCTGATTTACCGCTGGCCAAAGCATTGCGGTTCGCAAGCTCCGCACCTGTACTTGAATGAAGCGGGTGCAATCACCAAGAATGTTCGCTCCATTGATATGATCCATGGTGCCAGCAAAAGCTATCAAACGGACGAATGGTGCAAATTCGTTGATTGCTATGGACGTGACGTGTGTGCCATGACCGTTACGCAGAACGGCGGAATGATGCTCACCAAACCCAACGGCGATGTATACAGCATTAGTGCTTATTCAGAGGCAGGCGTTTGTGTTTCCAGAAACGGACAGACGGTTGGGCAAGTACATCTAACCAACGATCCGGATCAAGGTGTTTATGTGGTGCATTGGGAGTGCGCCCAGTGCGATGCCGCGCCCAGCTATACTCGAACCATTCACTATGATCCTCTCACTGGTGCAGTCATTCGTGACAAAACGGATTTAGCGAAAAGTAACGGTTAATGTGCAAACTTTGATTATTGAAAACCTAAGCATACCATGAAAATGAATCCCGACCATACTGACTGCATTTTGCAATCTGCATGGCCGGGATTTTCTGTTGCCTATTTCGACTGATGTCATGTTTGTTTCAGTGAACAATATGTCTCAGGCTTCTGCTATCATTTTACCATCAAATCGTGGAATGTCATTTTTGAAAGCCAATGTTTTCAAGGGGTTCAGAAATTTCGGAATTATTCCTGCTCCTACATGCGCTCATCCTTGCATTCATCCTGTAAGAAGCGAGCCTTGGCGACATCCCAAGTGACGAAGATTCTTTCGCCCTGGGTAATTTCTTCATCGCATTGGCAGTGCAATTTTGCACCGTTCGGGAGCTGGGCTACCACGGTGTTTGCATTGTCCAGCACCACGGCCGACAGATGGAAGGTGTTGACGATCTGCTTCGTCGCCCGGATGTTATCCCGTTCCACCCACAGCCAACCAGATGTGCCAATCGCCGGCATTTCGCCGTCATCCGTGCTGACCGGAATCACAAGGCCGTCCATGTCCAGTGCCAGACCGCCTCTCGCATTTCTTGCGGCGACCCGCACGGGAAGCATCTCACCACGATCTGCCTTTTGTGCAACGTAAAGGGACTTCGGTGCATGCAACAGCTGCCACGGTGTGCAAACATGATCAAGATGATGCTCATAGAGCACCAACACACGATCTGCATCGGCCGTTTCTTCCATCGATTTCGCATGATAAATGGCTGTCAGCTTTCCCTTGAGTGCCTTTCGCAAGTCATCCTCAGGGCGGCCGGGCAGAAGAATCATCGAATGATCCGATGCCAGTGCGCAGGCCAGCCACACACGAACTCTCTGCTCCTCAGTAAGCTTGTTCAAGCGGCAATGAGCCGCC
Source organism: Lachnospiraceae bacterium (assembly GCA_963594395.1). Lineage (GTDB taxonomy): Bacteria > Bacillota > Clostridia > Christensenellales > Aristaeellaceae > CAKUFA01. The sequence continues at coordinate 9,543 of CAVBFK010000380.1, read as the reverse complement.
TCATCCAACTGCATCGCATGGAGCGCCATACGTGCTTTCTTGCCGCACTGCACCAACGGAAATGTTCCGGCTGCCTGCGCGGCGCAAGACCAAGGCGTCTTTCTGCTATTCAAGATTTTGCTTGCATCATAAACGGTAACGTGCTGAGCCGCCTGCCTGGTCACGTCGATACCGTCACGCAAGAGCTTCCAACCATGGCCATTTGCATTGCCCTGGAGCATCCCCAGCAATTCTTCTGCAGAGCCATCGCCGTCATCCCAAACGGCCAGCAATCCTCCCGTGAGGAGCGCCGTAGAGGCCACGTTCTCGCCTACTGCGAGGGCAAAACCTACCTGTCTGCTTTCCTGCACAGGAAAATCACCCACTCTTTTGCTGAAATGAAAAGACGAGGCTGCATCCGTTTGGCGGACAGCAGCCCCGTCTTTGTAGTCAAATTACTTGTTGTAATTCACCACAAGAGAGAAGTCGGGAGCCTTCAGAGATGCGCCGCCGATCAGGCCGCCATCGATTTCAGGCTGAGCCATCAGACCCTTCACATTCTTGGGGTTCATGCTTCCGCCGTACTGGATGCGCACCTTATCAGCCACATCCTGGCCATACTTGCGAGCCAGAGCCTTACGGATCACACCGATGGTCTCATTGGCCTGCTCATCTGTAGCGGTAAGGCCGGTGCCGATTGCCCAAACAGGCTCATAAGCCACAACAACGTCTTCCACCTGCTCCTTGGTCAAGCCGGTGAGAGCGATCAGGGTCTGATACTCCACCAGAGCATCGGTGTAGCCGGCTTCGCGGTCAGCCTTCATTTCACCCACGCACAGGATCACCTTCAGGCCAGCCTTCACAGCGGCCAGAACGCGCTGGTTCACCGTAGCATCCGTCTCGCCGAAATACTGACGGCGCTCGCTGTGGCCAATGATCACATACTCAACACCGGAAGCCTTGAGCATATCAGCGCTCAGCTCGCCGGTGTAGGCGCCGGATTCCTTCCAGTGCACATTCTGTGCGCCCAGATGGATGTTGCTGCCCTTGATTGCTTCGCTGACAGCAGCAAAGTCAACAGCAGGAACGCAAACCACGACATCGCAGTCAGCGTCAGCCACCAGAGGCTTCAGCTCCGTTACCAGTGCGGAAGCTTCAGCGGGGGTCTTGTTCATCTTCCAGTTACCAGCAATAATTGCCTTACGCATAAACATTCACCTCAAAAATTGCTTAAATATCCCCGCGGCGAAAACGCCGCAGGGACATTGAAATGCATCTTACTTTTCGTCCAAGCAGGCAACGCCGGGCAGGGTCTTGCCTTCCAGGAATTCCAGAGAAGCGCCGCCGCCGGTGGACACGTGGGTCACCTTGTCAGCGAAGCCCATCTGCTCGATAGCAGCCGTGCTGTCACCGCCGCCGATGATGGTCACGCCCTTGCACTCAGCCATAGCCTTAGCGATAGCGCGGGTACCAACAGCGAAGTTGTCAAACTCGAACACACCCATAGGTCCGTTCCACACAACGGTGCCGGCATTGGCCACTTCGTTGGCGAAAATCACCTGGGTCTTGGGGCCAATGTCCATGCCCTCGAAGTTGTCGGGGATCTCCTTGGAGTGCACAGTAATGCGCATGCAATCGTTGGAGAAGCTGTCACCAGCCTCGTTATCCACAGGCAGCAGGAACTTCACGCCCTTAGCCTTAGCCTTAGCCATCAGTTCCTTGGCCAGCTCAACCTTATCTTCCTCCAGCAGGGACTTGCCCACGTGGCCGCCCAGAGCAACCTGGAAGGTGTAGCTCATGCCGCCGCCGATGATCAGGGTATCAACCTTTTCCAGCAGGTTGTTGATCACACCGATCTTGTCGGAAACCTTAGCGCCGCCCAGCACAGCCACAAAGGGACGAGCCGGATCTTCCAGAGCCTTGCCCATCACGGACAGCTCCTTGCCGATCAGGTAGCCAGCTACGCAGGGAGACAGGTACTTGGTCACGCCCTCGGTGGAGCAGTGTGCACGGTGGCAGGAGCCGAATGCATCGTCCACATAGCAGTCAGCCAGAGAAGCCAGCTCCTTGGAGAAGCTCTCCTCATTCTTGGTTTCTTCCTTGCGGAAGCGGGTGTTCTGCAGCAGCACCACGTCGCCGTCCTTCATAGCGGCAACAGCAGCCTTGGCATTCTCGCCCACCACGTTGTCATCGTTAGCGAAAACAACGTTCTTCTCCAGCAGCTCAGACAGGCGCTCAGCCACAGGAGCCAGGGAATACTTTTCTTCCGGACCATTCTTCGGCTTGCCCATATGGCTGCACAGGATAACCTTGCCGCCATCAGCGATCAACTTCTTGATCGTAGGCAGAGCAGCCACAATACGCTTGTCGCTGGTGATCTTGCCATTCACCATAGGAACGTTGAAATCGCAGCGAACGAGAACTTTCTTGCCGGCAACCTGGATGTCGTCGATCGTTTTCTTGGCCATGATACACACTCCCCTAAATATTGATTGATTGAATATCACATCTATTGCAAACACCTTTTGCAAGGTATGCAATTCACTTTACCGTGTGCAGGCACACGGGCGTGATCATCCTCTTTATGATAGCACACAATGCAAGCAATGGCAAGCACTTTTGTATTGGATTGATAAATTTCTGTCACGCATGATTATCCATCAGCATGCGAAAGATATACAATCCTTACACGGTAACAACTTCGATACCGGCCAGTGCTTCCTCAATGAGCGCCTCGGAATCCAGTTTGCTTTCGCCCCAAAGGATCTTGTCCATTTTGGGATGCGTTGCAGGATGACGGGGCGTGAAGACCGTGCAGCAGTCTTCATACGGCAGGGATGACGTCTCGAACGTATCGATTTTGTTGGCAATCTCGATAATTTCCGACTTATCGAAGCCGATGAGCGGGCGGAAGACAGGCATCGACACCACGCTATTCGTGGTACCAAGAGCCTCCATGGTCTGACTGGCCACCTGGCCAATGCTCTCGCCGGTAATCAGTGCCTCGCAGTTTTCCTTCTGCGCTACGCGCTCTGCGATGCGCATCATGTACCGGCGCATAATCAGCGTCGTATATTCTTCCGGGCACTTCTCGTGAATCTCCATCTGAATATGCGTAAAAGGCACGATGTGCACACGAATGCCACAGCAGCTCTCGCTCAGGATCCGTGCCAGCGTCAGCACCTTTTCCTTGGCGCGGTCACTGGTATAGGGATAGGAGTGGAAATGAACAGCGTTGATCTGCACGCCGCGCTTGGCGATCATCCAGCCGGCCACAGGGCTGTCAATGCCGCCGGAAAGCAGCAGGGTTGCCCGGCCGTTGGTACCCACAGGCATGCCGCCGACGGCCATCACCACGCGAACATACATGTAGCACATTTCGCGGATTTCCACATTCAGCACGTGCTGAGGATTCTTCACGTCAACCTTCAAATCAGGACGCGCATCCAGAATGCGGCCGCCCATTTCGATGTTGATGGCAGGCGAATCCATGGGATACTTCTTGTCGCTACGGCGTGCCACCACCTTAAAGGTGCCGTTCAGGCCATCCATCATCTTCACGGCCTGGGCGCAGATCGCATCGAAATCATCCTTCGGCATTTCCAGTGCAGGGCATACGCTGTGCACGCCGAACACCTTCGTAATCCGACGGATGCATTCTTCCTGATCGGTGAAGTCGCTCACAAAAATGCGACCGTCATGGAGCCAAACCTGGCCGCCGACATCCTTTACCGCGTGACGAACGCGCTTCACCAGCTCCCGCAGAAAATAAGGGCGATTGAGTCCCTTCAGAAAAATCTCACCAAAGCGTACCAGTAGCAGTTCACGCATACTCTCGGTGTCTCCTATCGTCTTGTATACTTGGCCAGCAGATCATAGTGCGCCTTGACCCGCTGAATCACATAATCAATCTGTTCCTCGGTGTTATCGGCACACAGGCTGAAGCGCAGGGCACAGTCTGCCATGGCATTGCTAAGTCCCATGGCCGTCAGCACAGAAGATACCTTCTGCTTATGGCTGGAACAGGCAGAACCTGCGCTGACGTAAATGCCGTCCCCCTCCAGGGCAAACAGCATGGTTTGACTGCGCACAGGGGAAAGGCTCACATTCAGGATATGCGGTGCAGACGCTGGATCATCCAGCGCAGGGCCGTTCAGTACCGCGGTGGGAACGGCCTGCATCAGACCTTCATACAGCCGCTTTTTCAGCAAAGCCATCTTCTGCGGTGCATCGGCGGGATAAACCCGAACCGCCTCGGCCATGCCCAAAATACCGGGCATATTTTCCGTGCCGGAACGATAGCCATCTTCCTGGCCGCCGCCGAAGATGACGGGACCAACTTTGTGACCCTTGCGGGCAATCAGTGCGCCCACGCCCTTGCTGGCATGAATCTTGTGGCCGGAGAAGGCGTAGGAATCCACACCCAAACGGTTGAAATCGAAGGGCACCCGCAAAAAGCCCTGCACGCCGTCCACATGCACCGCCGCCTGAGGGCAATGCAGTCTCTTCAGCCGCACAACCTCTTCAATGGGCTGAATAGCGCCGGTTTCGTTATTCACCTGCATCACGCAGATGAGCCGAACATCATCCCCCAGCATCTCCTCGAATTTTGTCAAATCGAGCAGACCGTGATGATCCACGGGAATCTGCTGAACCGTATAGCCCAGCCGCTCAACCTCCTGCGCGCAATTCAGAATGGCAGGATGCTCCACGCTCAGCATGAGCACCCGCCCGGGCTGACGCAAACCGCGAAGATAGCCGCAAATGGCGATGTTGTCTGCCTCCGTGCCGCAGGACGTGAAGATCAATCTCTGACCGGACGCACCTGCCGCCTTGAGGCAAGTTTCGCGAGCCGCCGTCAGCTTCTTTTCCGCCTCCATGGCGGGGCGGTACAGTGCAGACGGATTGAACCATTCTTCCGTCAGCGTCTTCGTCATGACATCCACAACTGCCTGTGCAGGCTTCGTTGTGGCGCTGTTATCCAAATATACTTCCATCATTTGTCCTGAAACGCTCCGCGAGGCAGATACTGCTTAATGTAATCTACCATTTCTTCATTAGGCTCCAGAATCAGCAAGCGCTTGTTGCTTTCCTTCTGAAAATAGAAGTAATACAGCTCCGCACCCCTGTTCAGGAACCAGTTGGTGGTTTTGATACCGGGCATGCTGACATAGCGCTTGAAACTTTCAGAATTGACCTTACCGAAAGCTTCCACGTTGCGAACTTTCAGAGAGCCAAGGCTCTTCCGCTTCTGGTTGTTGAACACCATGGCAAAGTCCAGGTCACCGTTGGTAAAGGTGTACTCATACTCTGTACGGAGACGATCACGGAACAGGAACAGCAGCACGGTTACACCGGCGAACAGAACCAGCTCAATGAGTGCCTGCACAGAGAATTCCATGAAGATATACTGCAGCAGGAACAATGCATACAGGCCGCTGAGCACCATGATGGCCAAGGCCAGATAATACATGATCTCATTGACCATCCGGTTTTTCTTGACAACAACTTGCTCCGTAAATCGATCCATAAGTTTCCCTCCGAAGTTTTATTTCACGCTGTGCACACTCACAGCAGTGCGAAACAAAGTGCTACCACGATACCGATAATCGCGCCCGCCGCAACTTCAATGGGCTTATGACCCACAAGCTCCTTCAGGTTGTCATCGGAAATCGGCTTGCCGTCAATAAAAACGTTGCGAAGAATTTCGTTAATAACCTGTCCCTGCTTGCCGGTTTCGCGTCTGACACCGGTCGCATCATACATCACAATAGCGGCCAATGTAAAGCAGGTAGCAAAAATAGCGGTGTTAAAGCCTTCCGTAAAACCTACCATCAGCGTCAATGATACCACAAAAGATGTATGGGACGACGGCATACCGCCGGCGCCGATCAGTCTGCGCCAATCCAGGTGCTTATCCACCACCGCAGAAATCATAACCTTCAGTGCCTGGGCAACAAACCAGCTCAATATTGCGCACAGGAGAATCCGATTGGTGAACATATCCAGCACGGAATGCAACTGTACCACCTCATTTCCTCCTCTATTGTACCCTGTCTAGGGTAGTTTTCGCAAGGTCTCTGAAAAATTTAACACCATGATCAAACTTTTCGGCGGCCATGCATGCCAAGCGGATATGTTCCGCCGCATCCTGACGTGTTCCGTCGATGCCCTTCAAGGCAACCCAGGTCAGCTTGCCTTGCTGGGCATCCAACCCTGTCTGCTTGCCGAGAAGCTTCACATCGCCGACCACATCCAGCAGATCATCAACCATCTGGAACGCCATGCCCAGATGATAGCCGTAGTCTACCCCTGCGGCAACCTCTTCCTGTGACGCGCCGCCAAGAATCAGTCCGGCTTCCAAAGGAGCAGTCAGAAGATCCGCCGTTTTGTGGGCATGAATATAGGTTACCTTTTCCTCGGTTACCTCACTGCCCTCGCCGGTCACATCCATAACCTGGCCGGCCACCATGCCGGTCACGCCCGAGCGCCGTGCAATGGCTTCTGCCGCGTGCAAGCCTTTCAGGTCGTTATCCTTGCAGGCGGTGCGGAGCATCAGTTCCATAGCGCCATGAAGCAAACCGTCTCCCGCCAAGATGGCCATGCCTTCGCCGTACACCACATGGTTGGTGGGGCGGCCGCGGCGGAGATCATCATTGTCCATAGCCGGCAGATCATCATGAATCAGGCTGTACGTGTGGATCATCTCCAGCGCACAGGCGTAAGGCATCAATTTTGCCAAGTCGGCACCCATCACATCACCAGCAGCCAAAAGGAGCATAGGACGAAGACGTTTGCCGCCGGCCTCCAGCGAATACGACATAGCCTCCAGCAAAATCGGCGGGATGCTGCCAAGACTCTGCAATTGCTTCGGCAGTGCCTCTTCCACCAATGCGGCATATTCCGCAGGGGTCTTCATGGCTCATCCTCCTCGATGGGTACTTCCACATCTTCGCCGGCGGCATTCTTTCTGAGTACCGTCAGGCGCTGGGTCGCATTCTGGAGCTCTTTTTCCAACTGCTCCGCCATTTTCATACCCTCTTCATAAGCCCGCAGTGAATCTTCCAAAGGCATCTCACCGTTTTCCATGTTGGTGATCAGCTTTTCCAAGGCATTCAACTGCTCCTCGAAGGTAAGCTTCTTCTTGGTTGCCATTTTCAAATCTCCTCAACACGTTTTACCGTTACACTGCCATCCTGGAAGCGCAGGGCCATAGGATCCGCTCCTACAGCTTTCACACTGCTGATCAGCTTGCCTTCCTGGCTGACAACCATAGCATAGCCGCGACCCAGCACCTTTTGAGGGTCCATGGCTTTCAAGCTGGTCTTTGCCTGATCCAGTCGCACCTGCTGGCGATGGATGCTTGCATCCATGGCATGATCCAGCCGCACCTGCTGGAGTGCAAGTTTGGGGGCATAGGCAGAAATTTGGTTCTCCATGGCACGGCGAAGACGTGTTTCGCAGGAAGAAAGCTTCTGCAAAACATCGCTGATCCGCCGCTCCGGCTTTTGTGCCTCCAGCTGGCGGACAGCTCGCAACAGCCGAATCCGTTTTCGTTGGATGTTGCTTTCCGTCTGCTGATACAGATGCCGCTTGAGCAGTGCAATGGCCTCCATCGTTTCTTCCCGATCGGGCACCGCCATTTCCGCCGCATTGGACGGCGTGGATGCGCGGGCGTCTGCCACAAAGTCCGCAATGGTAAAGTCCGTTTCGTGACCCACAGCAGAGATGACCGGAATCGGACAGGCCGCAATGGCACGGGCGACTTTTTCCTCGTTAAAGGCCCACAGGTCTTCCATGGAACCGCCGCCGCGGCCAACGATAATTACGTCCACCTCCGGCAACGTTCCTGCCTTGGCAATGGCGCGAGCAATCTCTTCTGCCGCTCCCTCGCCCTGCACCTTCACCGGCAGAAGTACCAGCGGAACGCCGGGATCTCTGGCGGCCGAAACCCTGCGAATATCCTGCAGAACTGCGCCCGTTCTGGCGGTAACTAGAGCAATCTTCTTAGGCCGCATGGGCAAAGGCTTCTTGCGAGAGGAGTCAAACAGACCTTGGGACTCCAGCTTCATCTTCAGCGCTTCAAACTGCTGGAAAAGGGTGCCTTGTCCCTCCGGTCGCATGGACTCCGCATAGAACTGATACGTTCCGCTTTCAGGATACAAGCTGACGCTTCCGGAAACAATCACCCGCATGCCATCCGTTGGGCGGACGCTCATGCGCATGGCATTCTGCCGAAACATGACGCATGCCACGCGGCAACGCTCATCCTTCATGGTAAAATACCAGTGCCCTGACGGATGCCGCTTGAAGTTGCTGATTTCGCCCCGCAGTCGGAGCTTCCGAAGCATGGGGTCTGACCCCAGCACCTGCCGAACGTACTCATTGAGGTCGCTGACCTCCAGAATCCATTCATCCATTATTGTGCCAGCCTCTCCGCGGCTTCCACGGTGTTTTCCAGGAGCATGGCAATGGTCATGCGTCCAACACCGCCGGGCACAGGCGTAATCCAGGAAGCAACCTCTTTCACGGCATCGAAGTCCACATCGCCTACCACCTTGCCGTCCACGCGGTTAATACCCACGTCGATGACCACAGCGCCAGGCTTCACCATGTCTGCCGTGACAAATTTGGGCTTGCCAACCGCCACCACCAGCACGTCTGCACGACGGGTGTGCTCGGCCAGATTTGCCGTGCGGCTATGGCACATGGTCACGGTGCAGTTAGCATCCAGCAGGAGCATGGCCATGGGTTTGCCCACAATGTTACTGCGGCCGATGACCACTGCTTCCTTGCCGCTGAGGTTCATTCCCGTATGACGGAGCATCGCCATAGCGCCCTTGGGCGTGCAGGGAACAACGCCATCTTGACCGGTGAACAGCTTGCCTGCATTCTGCACATGGAAGCCGTCCACGTCCTTTTCAGGACGGATCGCCGCCAGCGCTTTCGTTTCATCCAAATGAGACGGCAGGGGCAACTGCACCAGAATGCCATGAATCCGTGCATCCTGATTCAGTTCCTGAATTTTTTCTTCCAGGGCTTCCTGAGTGGTATCCTCAGGCAGACGAAGGGTCAGAGAATACATACCGGCTGCCTCGCAGGCCTTCTCCTTGTTGCGGACATAAATCTGGCTGGCAGGATCCTCGCCCACAAGAATCACCGCAAGACCAGGATGAATCCCCTGCTCTTTCAGCTTGGCAACCTTCTGTGCAACCTCTTCACGGATTTCTGCGGACATAACCTTGCCATCCAAAAGTTGTGCAGTCATAACCGTCCCTCCGTCCTACAATCTTTACTTTTGATAATCTTCGCTTGCCCTCATGCGGTCAGCACCGATGAGCGCCACACCAACTGCGTTATCACCGCTGTACTCCGGCTTGCCGAAGCAGACACGGAAATGCGCGTCCTTCTTGCCAATCCGCTCGGTTACGAGCTTCCTGAACAGCGCAGAAGAAGCCACGCCGCCGGCAATCAGCACCTGATGAACGCCTGCCTGTTTTCCTGCCTGAAGAACCATTCTTGCCACGGAGCGTGCAAGCACATCATAAACCTCCATGGCAATAT
>CAVBFK010000379.1:0-5284 GCA_963594395.1 Lachnospiraceae bacterium | reverse complement strand
CATGCCCTTCAGCGGAAATATCACCGAGAAGGCATTCCTGCCCACCTATATGGAACAGCTGAGCCAGCGCATCCGTACGGGGCTGAACACCGATATGGCCAAGCCCCTGCTGGGTCTGCACGTGGTGGTGGATGCCGGCAACGGCGCAGGCGGATTCTATGCGACCCTGTTGGAAAATTTGGGTGCATGGGTGGAAGGCAGTCAGTTCCTTGAGCCGGACGGACATTTCCCGAACCACATTCCCAATCCGGAAAATGCCGAAGCCATGGCATCTCTCCGGGAGGCAGTGCTGAAGGTCGGCGCCGATCTGGGCGTGATCTTCGATGCAGACTGCGACCGCGCCGCCATTGTGGATGCAGACGGCCGGGAGATTAACCGCAACCGGTTGATTGCCTTGATTTCTGCCATTTTGCTGGACGAAAAGCCCGGCCAGACCATCGTGACGGACTCCGTGACATCTTCCGGCTTGAAGACGTTCATCAACGCCTGGGGCGGCGAGCATTACCGCTATAAGCGGGGCTACCGCAACGTGATTGACGAGGCCATCCGCCTGAATAACGAGGGTGTGGAGTGCCCCTTGGCCATTGAAACCAGCGGTCACGCCGCCCTGAAGGAAAATCACTTCCTGGATGACGGCATGTACCTGGTGACGGTGCTGATTGTGCAGGCCATGAAGCTGAAGCAGGAAGGCAAGACCCTGGGCAGCCTGATTGCTGACCTGAAGGAGCCTGTGGAGAGCACGGAAATTCGCCTGACCATTACGGAGGAAGATTTCCGTGAAGCAGGCCGCGAGGCAATCTCCTATGTGCTGGACTACGCCAACGCCGCAGAAAATTGGCACATCGCGCCGGATAACCGTGAAGGCGTGCGCATCTCCTTCGACCTGGACGGTGGCATGGACAACGGTTGGTTCCTCCTGCGCTTGTCCGTGCACGACCCGGTTCTGCCGCTGAATGCGGAAAGCGACATTCCCGGCGGTGTGAAGACGATGCTGAAGAGCCTGCTCGGCGTTCTCAAGCACGTGAAGGGCATTGACTTGACGCCTCTTGAAAAGGCTGTTGCAGAATAAAAAGAAGATGTGGGAGGAAGCGTGAATGCCCCTCCCGCATCTTAGGAATCAGGGAAAATGCTATGAAATGAAAATCCCCTTCTTCATAGCTACCATGCGTATACGATCAATTAGCAAAGCCACAGGCCGAACTGAAGCAGTAGCTGTCCCGCCAGGTAGGTTGCCATGATAAAGCGATTCAGCGGCTTGCTCTTGATTCTGCAGTATTCCCGCACCACCAAGGTGCAATCGCTGAGGAAGAACAGGCACGCGCCAACAGGCAGGCACCAGGCATGCCAGGCAGTGCCGCCGGCGGCCAGGAAGCTCAGGGATGCCATGACGCCCACCAAGGCCAGGTAAGCCGTGGCGGCAACGGCAAAGCCTTTACTGCGGACGCTCTTGCGGGCAAAAACCAGCCGATGCACCAGCACGGTGGCCATAAACGCCAGCACCAGCAAAGCGAAGCTGTGCCAACTGAAGGGCGTCCCCTGACTGCGGATGACCATAACAGCGGCGGCGCCGTAGCACACGTGGGCAAAAGCAAACCATACCGCACCCACAAAGAAATGGTGCGGAACTTTCTCTAATACGGGCGGATACTGTGCCAGCAAACCATCTGCCAACCAGGAACAGAGGATGGCACCCAATGCCCACCACTGCCACGGCTTGGGGCCGCACAGCCACAGTACACAGGTGACGGCAACCATGAAGGTACAGGCAATCATTTTCCTTTGGGGACGTGAGAGCTTCATGCTCAACCCTCCTTGAAGAGCGAATTGGAGTGAATCAAATGACGGAATTGATGACAATGGTTTCGGAAGCCCTGACCAAGCGTGGATTCCATGTTCAGCACGCGGCAACCAAGGAAGACGCGGCACAGCTGGTGCTTTCCATGATCGGTGAAGGCGAAAGCATCGGCATCGGCGGTTCCATGACGGTGAAGGAACTGGGGCTGGCCGAAACCCTTCAAAATAGCGGTCACAAGGTCAGCTGGCACTGGCTGGTGCCGCCGGCAGAGCGTCCGCAGACGCTGGAAGAGGCACGCAAGGCAGATGTGTATCTGGCATCTTCCAATGCCATTACCAAGGACGGTTGCCTTGTAAATATCGATGGCACGGCGAACCGCGTGACCTCCATGGCCTTTGGCCCGAAGAAGGTCATTCTGATCGTCAGTGAAAAGAAGCTGGTGGACGGCGGCATCACAACGGCTATTGCCCGCATCCGCCGCGAAGCTTGCCCGGCCAATGCTGTTCGGCTGAAGCTGGACACGCCCTGCGGCCATACCGGCAAGTGCAACGCCGCGGCCTGCGGCAGTGACTGCATGTGCTGTGTCACCACCATTCTGGAACATCCGACCCATGGGAAGAATGTTACGATCATTCTCACCGAGGAAGCATTTGGATATTAAAATGCAACAGGGACAGCGGCTACCTAACGGGGCGGCTGTCCCTGCTTTTCTATTCAGATAATCGCTCCAAAAGGGTCAGACTCTTGATGTGCCACTGCCCGTTTTCTTTCACAAGCACGACACGGTATCGGCCGCCTTGCCAGGCAGGAGGATACAGCGCACTGCTGCCGCCCTCTGCCACCAGCTCCTCGGCCGTACTGCCTTTGGCGCGGCCGTCAATACGGGGAATCTGCTCCGTGATAACCACACGGGCTGTGGTATCCCAAGGCCAGACCCAGGTGAATTCCATATTCAGTCGGTGGTCAATGCCGCGGACGTTATAATCCTTGTAGGGTGAATTGCCCTGCTCCACGGCTAACAGCACCGAATCCTGCTGCAGGAAACTCTGCTGAAAATATTTCGTCAGCTCGGAGGCGTCCTCGTCCATCATAACGACCTGTGCACGGAGCGCCATGCCATCCTTCAGCACAACATAAATATTGGTCAGGTTCATGGCATAATAAAAAGTGACAACCATGATGCCCAATACCAAGCAAATCAACAGCAAGCGCGACGCAATGTACCAAATCATGCGGCGAAGATACTTCATCTTTCAGCCTCCTTCTTACTCTATTACAACGCCGCACGGACGTTTCTTCTTCCTCATTATACACTTATTTTTGTGATAGGGCAAGTGAGCATGGAATCTGCCCGTACTTCTCGGGTACTTTTTCCCGCAAGTGTTTGACATGCAGGAAAAAGCGTTGTAGAATGGAAAGAACGAACTTGATGGTTCGCATTATCAAGGAGGTGTGTGAGATGGGGATCATTCCTTCGCGCAACCTGGACGAACAGCGCCGGGAAGAAAACGGCGTGGTATATTTTGACCGCGGTACCCTGACGGGACGAAATGGCCGCAAGTATGACCGTTATGCGATTCAGACTCACTTTGTAGAGGTGGGCGAAGATCAGGCCGAGCTGGTGCGGAAGTATGTACTGCCCTTGGCTCAGCCTGGTGATATGCTGTCCTTCGGTGCCAAGGTCATGGCCATGTGCACCCGCAACGTGAAGACCCGTGATGAAGTGAAGCCCGGTTTCTGGGCCAAGCACATGTGGAAGTTTGCCACCATCAACAGCACGGGCGTCGGCATGCACGAGCCTTATAAACTTCAGCTGGTTATCGACATGGTGGGTCTGCCCCGCGTTCTGCTGGCGGCCTTCGTGTCTGCCGTGACCCGTCCCTTCGGCGTGCATGGTCTGTTCTACAAGATCTGCGGCCAGGGTGTCGGCGGCATTGACGGATTCTATTTCCGCTCCAGCTTTGACCGCTATAAGCAGATGGCACTGATTAACCCGCCGAACCCTGTGGAGCTGTGCAATGAATTGGAGAAGGCCACCGGCATTCCTGTGGTGCTGATGGACGCCAACGACATTGAGCAGAACCAGCTGGGCAAGTGCGATGACTTCCCGCTGACCGATGATGAAATTCAGGATGCCATGAAGGACAATCCTTCCGGCCAAGGCGACGAGCTGACGCCTCTGATCCTGATCCGTCCGGTCAAGTGAGTGACTGACCTCAACAGCTGCGGAGGGAAACCACCGCGGCTTTTTTCATGCAACAAGAGAAATTTGAAAAGGAAACACGACCGATGAATTGCCGCCGCCGTATTTGCGCTCTTTTGCTGACCATGCTTTGCCTGATGACGTTTTCTGCTCAGGCTGAGGGAACTTCGTCTGAAGAATCCTTGCCTGAAATGGAAGTTCATCAGCTGATGCTGGGCTGTGCAGATGGCTATCTCATCCGCATTGGGGATGACATCAATATTGCCATCGACTGCGGCAAAGATACCGGCGACACTTCCGAGCGCGCGCTGGAAGCCTTGAAAGAAGCCGGCTGCACCAAACTGACGGCTTACGTCGCCACCCACTATCATGATGACCATGCAGGCAACATGGTGGAAATCCTGGAAACCTTCGGTACGGAAGAGACCATCGTCTATGGTCCTACGGACGTGTGGCCGAAAAAATACGGAACCCAGCCCATTGGTCAGTGGAAGCAGATGTGTGCCGGGGATGAAATCACCTTCGGCGATCTGGTCATTAAGTGTGTCGGCCCGGAAAAGGTCGAAGGCAAGGGCGGCATCAACAAGGATTCGCTGAACTTTGTGGTGACCTACGGCGAGCGAACCTTCTTCTTCACGGGAGATTATGTGCGTTCCCATCCCGTGGGGGATGGCTACCGGGATGACATCAGCAATGTGGATGTGCTGAAATTCCCGCATCATGGCTTACAGCCTTTCTGCATCGATCCCTGGGTGCTGAAACTTGTTCAGCCGAAGATCATACTGGTGCCCGGCGCGGCAGTGGGACAGGTGCAAAAACTGTGTGCCAAGTACGGCGTGGATGCAACGGTTTACAGCATTGGTGATGGTCATATCGTCATCACCACCGATGGCACGTCCTTGGATGTGGCAACCCATGTGGGCGAATAACAGGAGGAAAAGACAATGGCAGATCTGGTGGTGATTGGCGGCGGTCATGCAGGCTGTGAGGCAGCCCTGGCGGCCGCACGCATGGGCATCGACACCGTGCTTATCACCCTGAATATGGACGGCGTCGCGCTGATGGCCTGCAACCCCGTCATCGGCGGCAGCGCTAAGGGACACCTGGTGCGGGAGCTGGACGCCCTGGGCGGCGAAATGGCCTTGGCGATTGACGATACCTTTCTGCAGAGCCGCATGCTGAACACCAGCAAAGGCCCTGCGGTGCATGCTTTGCGCGCACAGGCCGATAAACAGGCCTATCAGAACCGCATGCGCCGTGCCCTTATGACACAGCCCCATTTGCTG
>CAVBFK010000378.1:0-4675 GCA_963594395.1 Lachnospiraceae bacterium | reverse complement strand
AGGGGTGAGCGCGAGAGGGGAGATAACCGCTTTTCAAAGCGGTTGCTCCCCTCTCACATTATCTGTAAGGTTTCAGTTACCCTTCCACCTTCACGACCTTGCCTGCCGTGATGCCATTCTCATTGAAGGTGTCTACGCAGACGTAATAGTCCTGCCCGGCGATCAGGGTGGAGAGCTGCACTTCGGAGGCATCGTAGACGAGCCAGCTCATGTAGAGCTTATCCGGGGCAATGCCGTAGCGGACATTGCATCCCTGGGCATCGGGCAGTGGCTTCCAGGAAACCCTGGCATCCAGACCGCTGAGGCGAACAGCGGCGGCGTCTGCCTGGGCAGGCTTGGCGCCCGTTCCGATGCCGAAAACCCGCAGGCCGCTGACGCGCATGACCTGCCCGTAGGGGAAAGTCTGACCGGTTACGCGAATGTAGCGCGCAGAAATGCCGTCTGCAAATTCGTGGTACGGATTGCTGCAGTCGCGGGAGACCTGCATTAGGAGCGTCCAGTGTTTGCCGTCCTCGCTGGATTCCAGGGTGTACGCGGTAATTTGCTCCCGGGTCTCAATGTGGCGGGTCTTGCGGTCATCGCCGTAGGCATCCGCAGGGAAATCCACCACCAGCTTGTCATCTGCAAAATTGATCTGCACGGCGCGAACGTCGTACGTCTTCCCAAGATCCACACAGAGCCATTCGCCGGGGGCGTTTGACGCGGCGCTCCACCAGGTGCGGCAGTCTTCGTTGACGGCAAGGGCAGGATCACTGCCTTCTTCAGTGGAAGAGGCGGTCACCGACTTCTTATAGCTCAGCAGCATCCATTCGGGATTCTGCGAAGCGGCGTCAAATCTTTCTGCGGGAACGCGGTGGGGATAATCGGCAAAATTCTGGTTGCAGTAGAGCACGCCGTCTGCATCAAAGCCTGCAGGGAACAGGCCGACACGGCGTTCGAAATCATGATTCCTGGAGATGCGCATGGAGGACATGTGCCAGTAGTTGCCGTTGGCATCGGCAATGGTACTGCCGTGGCCGGCACCGCACATGAAGCCGCCGGGCTTGGAAGAAAAGGGATTGGACGGCTGCAGGGTGAACGGCCCCAGGGGCGATACAGCGGTGTAGACCGCGTCTGCGTAGGTATTGTACTGGGTGCCGGGACAGGCGTACTGCAGATAGTAAACGCCGTCGTGCTTCGTCATGAAGGCACCTTCAATATAGGGCTTGCCCAGGGCGCGGAACATGGCAATGACATTGGAAAGCTCGTAGTTGCCCATCTTATTGGGCATTTGGGGCGGAAAGTGAAAGGAGTCCGTCTCCACGTCATAGAATGGCTTGAGCGTCTGATAAAGCACGCTGGATTCCTTATTGACAACGCCGTTTTCTCCGGGACGCTCAAAGCCGTATTGATCTTCGTGGCCGGAGATGAGTTCCTTCTTCTCGCCGATGGGGGTCATGGTTTTGGGGTCAAGCTCTACGCCCCAAATGGGGGTCATGTTGGAGCATCCCCAGTAGAAGTACACCCGCCCGTCATCATCGCAGAACATATCGGGATCCCAGAATTCAAAGGTACTGCTGACCAGGGTAAATTCCTCCGTCAGGGGATCGGCCGTGCGCAGAATGGGACAGCTTCGTCCGCTTCGACTGGCGCAGAAGTAGAGATAGCCGCCGACCTGGCGGACGTCGGGAGCGTAATCGTAAATCAGGAGATCCGGCGCGGCGTGAAACGTCCAGTTCAGCAGATCATCGGAGTACCAGAAGCCTGCAGACATGGAGGCAAAGAGATAGTACTTCCCCTTGAAGAAAATAAGGGTCGGATCAGCCGCCTCGCGGAAGCCGGCAACACGGGGGCCTTCCTTCACGTGCTGGTAGCGGTAGCTCAGATCCAGCGGATTGCAGTAGGTGCGGTTCACGTCACATCGCTCCTTTCAGGAAGTTCTTCAGCCCTTGGGAATCGTCTGCAGAATGCGGTTCAGCTGCTTCATGCTTTCCGGATCAGCGCCTGCCTGCTTGAGCATTCCTTCAATGGTCATGCGCTGCATGGCGCGCTGCATCATGGCCACAAGGGCAGGATTATCCTTCACGGCGGTTGCTACATCACCGCGGGAGGCGGCGGCCTTGTCCATCATCTGCTTCATGATAACACCGGCCTTCGGGTCGGCCATGGCGGCGGCCATGTTGTCCTTCACGGACCAGAAGTGTTCGTCAATCTCCCCATCAAACCAGTTGGTTACCGAAGCCTGACGGTTGGGCATGGCGTAGGCAGGATTGGGCGTATCCACCTTGCGGATGGCCATGCTGTCCATGCAATCCTCGGCACGGGCTTCGATGGTATGCTCACCGCTGATGGGGACGTGGAAGATGCAGATCTTGTCTGTCTGCTTGGTTTCCAGGAGCTTGCCATCTACAAAAAGCGAAACCTCCGGCAGATTGGTGTAGACCTTGATTTCTGTCTCTGCCTCGGTGCGATCCGCATAGCGGCGGCCGCAGAGGTGCACAAAGGGCTGCTTGCTCCAGTAGGCCTTGTAGAGATAATAGGCGTCCTTCTTGGTCTTGCGGTCAAAGGTGACCAGACCTTTCTGGTTTTCGCCGTGCTTGCCGCCTTCATCCCGGCCGTCGGCAGCAAAGTCAAACATGTTCCATACATGGGTTGCCCACAGCCACGGACGCTGTGCAATCATCTTCGCCATGTGCTCATGGTAGACGCACTGGTAGGTCTCTGTATAGTCGCCCTTTTCGGGATGGGCTGACTGGAAGGCCGGGTTGGCATCGGCGCCGTATTCCGCCAGGCCGATGGGACGGTTCGGGAACTTGGCATGGAAGGCATCGAAGAATTCTTCGTTCTGCTCCAATTCGCCCAGATACCAGCCGAAATACAGGTTGTAGCTGTTCACGTCCGGAATATCGAGAATCGGGCTGTCGGTTTCCAGCATGAACACATTGGCCATGGTGGTGGCGCGGGTAGCATCCAGCGTATGCGCCAGATCGTTCAGCTGACGATGATTTTCCAGCAGATCCTCATGGACAGCACTGGCGGCGGTGATTTCGTTGGAGAGTCCCCATACGGCAATGCAGGGATGGTTGTCGTTCTGCACAATCAATTCTTCCATCTGGGAAAGGGTGTTGGCACGGCCGTCCTTCATGTGCATGGAAATGTACGGGATTTCTGCCCAGATGATCAGGCCCTTTTCGTCGCACAGGTCATACATGGCTTGGGGATGCTGATAGTGCGCCAGACGAACGGTGTTTGCGCCAATGTCGAGGATCAAATCCACGTCCTCGGCAATCTTCTCACGGATGGCGGCACTGCCGGTGCCCTTATGATCCTGATGCGCCGCCACGCCGCGGAGGGGGTAAGAGCGGCCGTTGAGCAGGAAGCCCTTCTGCGCATCAATCTCAAACTTGCGGCAGCCGAAGCGGGCAGATACTTCGTCTTCGCCAAAGACGGCCTTCGCCGTGTACAGGTACGGGTCATGGAGGCCATCCCACAAATGCACGGGGGCCAGGGTAAACACGGCCTTGGCGTGACCGTCTTCCGAAGGGACAGACTGGGTTTCCTCTCCGATGGTGACTTCCACCATGCCGTCTCCTGTCTGCCAGGTTTCTACGGTGACCTGCGCCGAATGGCTTTCCAGATCCACCACGGGGGTTACCTTGATGCCGGGGGTGGCATCCTTCACAAGCTCGAAGTGCTTCTCCGGTACGAGGATCAGGTTCACATCGCGAATGATGCCGCCGTAGAAGGTGAAGTCTGCCTTCTGGGGATACACACGGTCGTTTTCGCTGTTGTCTGCGGCCACGCACAGGAGGTTTTCCTCCTGCAGGAGCGCTGTTACGTCTACACGGAAGGCCGAATAGCCGCCTTCGTGATGGGCGACCTTCTGCCCATTCAGGTACACATCGGCCGTCATGGCCACGCCCTGAAATTCCAGCACGGCGGTTTTGCCGCCGAGATTTTCGGGGGATGCAAACTGCTTGCAGTACATGGCGGTGCCGCGCCAATAATCGTTGCCGCCGTCCTGGCCGTCCACGGCATTCCAGGTGTGGGGGAGGGTTACGCTTTCCCAGTCTGCCGGCATTTTTTCGGGAAGGACATCCGTTTTGCAAAAGACCCAGGCATCATTAAAATTCAATACTTCTCTCATTATGCGTTGCTTCCTTGCTGATAACTTCCCAGGAGCTTCAGGCTTTCCTTCGGATGACGGGACATGTCCGTGCGATCTACGGCAATAAGGCCGAAATGCATGGAGAATCCCTTCTGCCATTCAAAGTTGTCCATTAAGCTCCAGTGGATATACCCCTTGACGGGGACGTTTTTCTTCAGGCATTCCTCCACTGAGCGCATAGCGCGGCGGATAAATTCACAGCGCTCCGCGTCATCGCTGGTGGCAATGCCGTTTTCGGTCACAATCAGGTCATGCTTGAAGTCCTTTGATACGCGCTCCAGCACGTGTCCCAGGGCTTCGGGGTAGAATTCATAGGCCATCTGGGTGGTTTCTGCCCCCTGCGGCACGCCGATATCGCCTGAGCGAGCCACCAGGGTGCGGGTATAATTCTGCACGCCGAGGAAATCATCCTCCTGAATGTAGGGCAGATAGTGGGTGAACTCCTCCGCCCAGATCTTCTCTGCCTGCTTTTCGCCGCCCCGTACCGGCTGTATATCGTGGAGGGACAGGGTGAGACCCACCTTGACG
>CAVBFK010000377.1:0-7084 GCA_963594395.1 Lachnospiraceae bacterium | reverse complement strand
GTCGCCGGGGCCATTGGAGAGCATGATGCCGTCAGGCTTCAGGGCCAGAATCTCCTCGCAGGTAGCATCGGCATTGACGGTGGTTACATGGCAGCCGCGCTTCTCCAATTCGCGGCGGATATTGGCCTTGGCACCAAAGTCCCACAGCACCACGTGATAGGTGCCGTTGACGTCATCTTCGGTGGTTTCTGTGCAGCTGACATCCTGCACCGCAGGGTGGAAGGGCAGTTCCTTCAGCTTGGCCGTCATGGCGGGAATGTCGGCAGGCATCTCGGTCAGAATGGCCGCATTCATAACGCCTGCAGAGCGGATGGTTCTCGTCAGGGCACGGGTGTCCACACCGGTCAGGCAGGGAATATCGTGCTCCTTCAGGAAGTCATCCAGCTTGCCACCACAGCGGAAGTTGCTGGGATCATCACAAATCTCTCTTGCAATGTAGCCGCTCAGCCAAGGCTTCTTGCTTTCAAAGTCTTCAGGAATCACACCGTAATTGCCGATGGTCGGGAAGGTTTGAATAACAATTTCGCCTTCGTAGCTGGGGTCGGTCAGCGTTTCCAGATAGCCCACCATGGCCGTGGTGAAGACCAATTCTGCCATGACGTCTTTCTCGGCGCCACGCAGTTCACCTTCAAATAATTGACCGTCTGCCAACAAGAGATATCCTTTTTTACTCATACGCTCTTCCTCACTTCTTGGTGCATGTGCACGTTCTTCGGTGTATGGAGACGATTTCATCTTTCAGGGAATGCCTGAAAACATGCGGTACTTCATTTCTGTGATGCTCCTATCTCGTTAAGCTTTCTTTGCAATATCGACCGCCTGCATGGGCGTGTCAATGATATATTCCGCACCGGCTTCGCGAAGCTCCGTTTCATCGCGGAAGCCCCATTTTACCCCCACCGGATGCATGCCGGCATTCCGCGCGCAGGTCATGTCGACGGAAGTATCTCCCAGGTAGAGAAAATCGGCGGGATCAACCCCGATGGCCTCAGCAATGGCTAGGGCACCGGCAGGATCGGGCTTGATCGGTACGCCTTCCATCTGCCCGCGAACGACGCTGAATGCCACATCGGGGAAATAGTGCGCCACCACATGCTGGGTGTCTGCATGGGGCTTGTTAGACAGTACGCACAGCTTCAGTCCCATCGCATAAAGAGCATGCAGCATTTCGGGGATGCCGTCGTAAGGGCGGGTCGTGACTTGATTGTGTGTTTCATAATAGGCTTGATAATCCTGCTGAACTTTCGCGGCCAGCGTTTGCTGATCACGAACGGCTCGCTGTGCTAGAATTTTCGCACCGTTGCCCACAAGATAACGGTAAGCATCGGTTTCAAACTCGGGCAAGCCATTAATTCTGAGAGAGCGGTTCATGGCATTTGCAATGTCCTGCAGGGTATTGGTCAGCGTTCCGTCCAGGTCAAAGAGCACCGCTTTCACCATTCTTCCTCCTCTGCGATCGTTTTGAATTGAGTTTCAGGTCGAATTTTAGAAAGAAGGGAAGGACACCACCCATTGTGCAGTGCCTTCCCTTCAAACTATTTTCTTTGCATAAATTCATAAATGCCAATGGAAGCGGCAATGGAAAGATTGAGAGAATCAATCTTTTCGTTGCTGGGAATACGAACAGGCTGGCCAATGTGAGAAAACTCAGCAGGAAGACCGGTTCCTTCATTACCAAAGATCAGCGTCCACGTTTCGGGAACGCCGTCTGCCAAAACATCGGGGAGGCTCTTGGAGCCATCCAGCATGAAGGGATACATCATCCGCTGACCAAATTCCTGGGCATAGGCATCAAAATCATCATACACGTGAATACGGAGAGAAAAGATACTGCCCATGCTGGCACGAACAACGTGAGGATCAAACACGTCCACACAGGGACGAATCAGTGCCACATCTTCAATGCCAAAACCAAGGGACGTGCGAAGAATCGTCCCCACATTGCCGCGATCGGAAGGATGATGGAGAAGCACGTGGGGCTTTCCTGCATCCAGCGTATCGGAGAATTTATGAAACACTGCCGCCGCAAAACAATTATCCTTGCCGGAAATACGGCTCAGGGCCTTATCGGCTTCTTCCACGCGAATATGCAGCTGATCCGCCAATGCGGTCAACTTCTCTGCTCCCTCCGTGTTAGCGGCCTTGCTGTGCAAAAGAACACGGCTGGCGCATTCGGGACGGTGAAGCAAGCATTCCATGGATGGGAAAAAACCGGGGGCGTAGCCATAATCCAGGTCAGATCGATAAGTCGAAAGCGACGGCATACCGTTCCTCCTTGTCAGAACAGAGCTTCCACAAAATCCTTTGCTGAGAAGGGCTGGAGATCATCGATCCCTTCACCCACGCCGATGTACCATACGGGCACTTCCAGCTCCTGACGGATGGCCAGTGCAATGCCGCCCTTGGCAGTGCCGTCCAGCTTGGTCAGGATAATGCCGCCGATTTCGGCAAATTCCTTGAAGGCCTTGGCCTGTGCCAAACCGTTTTGACCCGTGGTGGCATCCAGCACCAGGATGCAGCGCACGTCAGCCTCGGGGTATTCCCGGTCAATGACGCGGCGCATCTTGTTCAATTCGTCCATCAGGTTCTTCTTGTTGTGCAGTCGGCCGGCGGTATCCACAATCAGCAGATCGGCCTGCTGTGCCTTGGCGGCCTTGATACCGTCAAAAACCACGGCGGCAGGGTCAGCACCCTCTTCGTGCTTGATAATCGGCACCCGGGCACGGTCTGCCCAGACGGTCAGCTGCTCGGCGGCGGCGGCACGGAAGGTGTCGCCTGCACACAGCATCACGCGGCGGCCAATAGACTGGAAACGCAGCGCCAGCTTGCCGATGGTGGTGGTTTTGCCCACACCGTTAACGCCGACCACCAGCATCACCATGGGCCACTTCAGCGGAGGACGGGGAATGTCCATCTGCTCAATCATAATCTGCTTCAGCGCGGCCCGTGCTTCGGCAGTATCCTTCATATTTTCACGCTTCACGCGGACACGCAATTCATCCAGAATGGTGGTGGTTGCTTTTACGCCGCAGTCAGCCAGGAGCAGGATATCTTCCAGCTCTTCATAAAAATCTTCATCGATCTTGCGGTTTTCTTTGACAAGTTCATCAACTTTATCGGTAAGGTTGCCGCGCGTTTTGCTCAGGCCTTCCCACAGGCGCGCGAACAAGCCCTTCTTTTTCGGTTCGCTCATCACAAAACCTCCTTATCCCTCACACTATATCATATTTTTTGCTTACAGGCAACCATCGAAAATGGCAAATTCATCGGCTATCGATGACATGTTTGATGGGAATCATGAAAATGCTGGACAAAAACCTTCCATAAAGGTACAATGCACAATGGAGAGTAATGCGTGGACGCAGTTTCACATTGGTGAAAAATCTTGCGGCAAACGCTTTAGGAGGGATTCACTGTGTCGAAGGCCAGAATTTCAGCCTGCATGGTCCTCTATCACGCAGGAGATGAGGCACTGCGGGCAGTGGACTGCCTTGATGCATCCGATGCCACGATTGATGTCTACCTGGTTGACAATACGCCGGAGGATGATACGGCACAGCGCATTCTGTGGGCACATCCCGGCGTACAGGTGCGTCCGCAAAAGAAGAACCTGGGCTTCGGCCGGGGTAACAACGTGGTGCTGAACGAGCTGGAAAGCGATTATCATATTCTGGTGAACCCGGATGTGACGTTTGCACCGGATCTGATCAGCCGCATGGTGAAGTACATGGATGAGCACACTAACGTGGTGATTCTGACCCCACATGTGCTGAATGCAGACGGTACGGATCAGTATTTGCCTAAAAAACAGCCCACCGTGCATTATTTGCTGGGCGGTTTCCTGGAAAAGCTGGGCGGCCCCTTCGTTCGCTGGCGCAGGGAGTACACCATGGCAGATGAGGACTTGACCCACCCGCTGAAGGTACAGTTTGCTACGGGATGCTTCCTTATGATTCGCACGAAAACCTTTCGCGAGCTGAAGGGCTTTGATGAGCGGTTCTTCCTCTATCAGGAGGATTCCGATTTGAGTTGCCGCGCAGGGCAGTTGGGGCCGATTATTTATCATCCCGATATGTGCGTGACCCATAACTGGGCGCGGGAAAATACACGGAGCCTGAAGGGGATTCTGCGGCAGATGCGGTCTGTCTGCCAATTTTTCATGAAGTGGGGCATAAAGTGGTGAAAGAGATTGCTGTACTGCTTGCCGCCTACAATGGCGCACGGTATTTGCCGGAGCAGTTGGTCAGCCTTCGGACCCAGGATGATCCGCTGTTCCATGTGCTGATGCAGGACGATGGTTCTCATGACGATACCATGATGACGCTTTTGCAGCTGTGTGCCGCGGACGGACGCTTTCAGATGGGCGCTGAGCAGGGAAAAGGCTATGGTGCCGTGGGCAATTTCTGGAGTCTGCTGAACCAGTGCCAGGCGCCTTATATCGCCCTGTGCGATCAGGATGATCGCTGGCATACGGATCGACTGAGCCGCTGCAGGCAGGCCATGGAGCGCGCAGAAAAGCAGTATGGCGAGGAGACGCCCTTGCTGGTGCACAGCGACTGTAGTCTGATCGGTGCAGAAGGTCAGCCCCTGCATGCCAGCTTCTTTGATCATCAGGGCTGGGATCGGAGTGCAACGGGCTTCCGCCGCCTGCTGGTGCAGAATAACGTGACGGGATGCACCATCCTGATGAATGCGGCGCTGAAGGATCTGGCGATCCGCTACGGCGATTTTGAAAAGATGGTCATGCATGACTGGTTCCTGGCGCTGACGGCCGCGGCCTTTGGTCATGTGATCATGGTGGATGCTCCTTTGGTCGATTACCGCCAGCACGGCGATAACGTGCAGGGCGCCAGCCGTCAGGGGCAGATTCAGCGAGGCGTCAAGGCACTGAGCAAGTGGCAGAAGGGAAAAGCAAGAATTCAGCTGACCTATGATCATGCAAAGAACTTTGCCGAAATGTACGGCGCGATTTTGCCGGAGCAGGATCGCAAGGATATTGCGGCTTATCTGGCCACCCAAAAAATGAAGAAGCTCCAGCGTGTGACAACGGTTCAGCGCCAGGGCTTTACCATGCAGAGCATTGTAACCCGCGCAGGTCAAATCGTCTTTGGCTGAAGAAGAGGGAGATAGGAGACGCCATGTTTACGCATTTGCATTTACATACGGAATACAGCCTGCTGGATGGCGCCTGCCGCATTTCGAAACTTGCTGAGCGCTTGAAAGCCCTGGGCATGGATAGCTGTGCCATTACGGATCACGGTGTGATGTACGGCGTGGTGGATTTCTACAACGCCATGAATGACGCAGGCATCAAGCCGATTATCGGCTGTGAAGTCTACGTCTGCCGCGATCGCATGGATCGCTCGGCCGCCACGCGGGATTACAGCCACTTGATCCTGCTGTGCGAAAACAACACGGGCTATCAGAATCTGATGTACCTGGTCAGCGAGGGTTTTCTGACGGGCTACTACTATAAGCCCCGTATTGACTACAATTTGATCCGCGATCATCATGAAGGCCTGATTGCACTGTCTGCCTGCTTGTCGGGCGATCTGCCCAAACTGCTCCTGTCCGAGCAATATGAAGGCGCTCGAGATTACATCCTGGAGATGCAGGAGCTCTTCGGCAAAGAGAACTTCTTTGTAGAAATCATGGATCACGGCATTCGTGATGAGAAGATTGTCTTGCCGCGGCTCATCAAGATTGCCCACGAAATGAATGTCCCGCTGGTCGCCACCAACGACTGTCACTATCTTGAAGAGAAAGATGCCGATGCCCAGGAAGTACTGATGTGCATCCAAACCGGCAAGACCCTGGAAGACCAGAGCCGTATGCGCATGGAAACCCGCCAGCTCTATGTGAAGAGCGAGGAAGAAATGCGCCGCCTGTTTGCCTCTGTGCCGGATGCGGTAGACCGTACCCATGAGATTGCGGAGCGTTGCAATGTTACCTTCGAGTTCGGCGTTACCAAACTGCCTCATTATCCCGTGCCGGAAGGAGAAACGGCTTACGAAATGCTGAACCGCCTCTGCCGCGAGGGAATGAAGCGGCTGTATCCTGACGCCAAGGAAGGCGATGAGCCCTACAAGCGCCTGGAATACGAGCTGGGAGTTATCTCCGGCATGGGCTATGTGGACTACTTCCTCATTGTGTGGGATTTCATTCACTATGCCAAGTCCCAGGGCATCATGGTAGGCCCCGGACGCGGCAGCGGTGCAGGCTCCATTGTGGCCTATTCCATGGGCATCACCATGCTGGATCCTCTGAAATATCAACTGCTGTTCGAACGGTTCCTGAACCCGGAACGTGTGAGCATGCCTGATATTGACGTGGACTTCTGCTACGAGCGCCGCCAAGAGGTCATTGATTACGTGGCACGGAAATACGGCGCGGATCATGTGAGCCAGATTATCACCTTCGGCACCATGGCGGCCAGAGGCGTTATTCGCGATGTAGGTCGTGTGCTGGGTATGAGCTACCAGGAAACGGACGCCGTGGCCAAGGCGGTGCCCATGGAGCTGAATATCACCCTGGAAAAAGCCTTGCAGATTTCTCCTCAGCTACGTCGCATGTATGATGAACAGCCGGAAGTGAAGCGGCTGGTTGATACCGCCATGACGCTGGAGGGCATGCCCCGCAACACGTCTACCCATGCGGCCGGCGTGCTGATTACCGGCAAGCCTGTCATTGAGTACGTACCCCTTCAGCGCAATGATGAAGTGATCACGACTCAGTTCCCTATGGGCACCATTGAACGGCTTGGACTGTTGAAGATGGACTTCCTGGGTCTGCGCACCCTGACGGTCATTCGGGATACGCTGGATATGATCAAGCAGGAAGGCGTCAACATGAAGCCGGAAGACATCCCCCTGGATGACGCCAGCGTCTACGAGATGATCTCCAAGGGCGATACGGACGGCGTGTTCCAGCTGGAAGGCAACGGCATGCGTTCCTTCCTCATGAACATGAAGCCTGCCTGCTTTGAGGACATCATTGCCGCCATCTCCCTGTATCGTCCGGGCCCTATGGAGTCCATTCCCCGCTACATTGCGGGCAAGCAGGATCCCGGCAGTGTGCACTATGA
>CAVBFK010000376.1:0-4683 GCA_963594395.1 Lachnospiraceae bacterium | reverse complement strand
GTTGATGCGTTCGCGGACGCAATTCGCGCCACTGGCGCGAGTCCGCTCTCTTACCCTGGACCCTTCGCGTGCACTGCCAATAAACTTGGTTTGCATTGAAACGAAAAGTTTCGATGAATCATTTCATTCTAAACTGTACCTTTGCAGGCCCAGCCTGGGCATGCGTAATCGCCGCGGCGATAGCATCCGCCGCATCATCCGGTGTGGGGATCACATCCATGTGCATCAGTAGCTTCACCATCTGCTGCACCTGCTTCTTGTCCGCTTTCCCGTACCCCGTTACTGCCTGCTTAATCTGCATGGGCGTGTACTCGTAGAGATTCTCCGTGTATTCCGCCGCGGCGATAATGGCCGCGCCCCGCGCCGCACCCACCATGAGGGCGGTGGTCACATTGCGGGCAAAGAACAGCTCCTCAAAGGCCACGTCATCCGGCTTGTAGGTGTTCACCAGGGTCTGCACCCCCAGCTGCAGGGTGCGCAGACGGTGCTGCATAGGCTGACCGGCCTTGGTCTCCACACAGCCGTAGTTCACCAGGTGCATGCGCCCGTTTTCCGTGTCGATGACTCCCCAGCCCATGAGCGCGTAGCCGGGGTCAATGCCAAGAATTCGCATGGGTATGTTTCCTCCCGAAAGGAAGGGGCAACCTTCCCTCCATATCATAATCGCCAAGGTGCCAAAAGTCAAACAAACGTGCGCAAACAAAAGCCAGAGCCGATCCCACTGGGGTGGCTCTGGCTTGGAAATTCCTTATGCTCTTCTCAGTACAGCCACTGATGGATCATTTCATCCAGCTTGCCGGATTCCTTCAGCTCATTCAGCGCTTCGTTAAAGATGGCGGTCAGTTCGCTGCCCTTGGGGAATGCCATGGAGTACGTATCTGCCCGGGCATCTTCCAGCGGGAAGTACTTCAGCAGAGCATTGCCGTCAGCATCCAGCACGGTGGTTGCCAGCTTCTTGGAACCGTTGATGCTGGTGAGGCCGGCTACGACGCCGTCCATCCCTTCTGCCACAGCGGTGCCAACAGCGGCCTGTCCGTCATAGGTCTTCAGGGTAGAACCTTCGATTTCGCCGATGATGGACTCATAGTTCGTGCCGGCAGAGCAACAGATGACCTGACCCTTCAGATCTTCATAAGAGTTGATCTCGGAATCGGCTTTGGTGATGCAGCCCACCACAGAGGTGCAGTAGACGTCGGAGAAATCAACCACCTGCGCCCGCTCTTCCGTGTAGGACATGCCGGAGATCACGAAGTCCACGCTGGCGACTTGCAGAGAGCCAATCAAGGAAGAGAAGCTCATGGGGACAATTTCAAACTCAAAGCCCAGCATGTCAGACAGTTCCTTGATGATATCAATGTCCAGTCCTTCATAGCCGGTGGGATCCGTTTCGGATACCGTCTCAAAGAACATGAAGTTGGGACTCAAGCCAATGGTCAGCTTCTTGCCGGCCAGGGGCTTCGTTTCTTCATCTGCCAGAGCCATCACACAGGACAACGTCATGACCACACACAGGATCATCGCCACAATCTTCTTCATTACCTTACCCCTCCATCAAGTTGATGGTGCCATCATAATACATAAATATTCATTTGTCAAGCATAAAATAAAATATTTATGCAAATAATGCGAAGACGATTGCATTTTTATAAAAACGTGCTATACTGTTTCTGCAACTTGAACTGCTGAAAGGAGCACTTAAGATGAAACTTTGGGGCGGACGCTTTTCGAAAGATACCAACAAGCTGGTGGATGAATTCAATGCCTGCATCGGCATTGGTTCACGCCTTTATGAGCAGGACATACTCGGCTCCATTGCCCATGCAACCATGCTGGGCGAACAGGGGATTATTTCCGAAGAAGATGCTCATCAAATTGTGGAGGGGCTGCAAAGCATCCTTGACGATGCCAAGGCCGGGAAAATCCAGTGGTCGACCGAAGCAGAAGATATTCATATGAATGTAGAGGTTCTGCTGATTGAGCGCATCGGCGAAGCGGGCAAACGTCTGCATACCGGCCGCAGCCGCAATGACCAGTGTGTGCTGGATACCCGCATGTATGCCCGCGAAGCCTGCGAAGAAACCAGCGCCCTCATTACGGAGCTCATTAAGGTTTTGCTGGATATTGCGCAGAATCATTTGGAAACCATTATGCCGGGGTATACCCACCTGCAGAAGGCTCAGCCTGTCACCCTTGCCCATTATATGATGGCGTATGTGCAGATGCTTCTGCGGGATCTCAAACGGTTCCGGTTTGCCTATGATGCGGCGAACGTCATGCCCCTTGGCTCGGGTGCGCTGGCGGCAACGACCTATCCGCTGAATCGTCAGCGGGTGGCGGAATTGCTGGATTTCCCATCCATCACCATGAATAGCCTGGATGGCGTGGGTGATCGTGACTTTGTCCTGGATTATCTGTCTGCCGCATCCATGTGCATGATGCACCTGAGCCGCTTCTGCGAAGAACTGATTCTCTGGAACAGTGCCGAATTCCACTTCATTGAAATGGATGATGCCTTCTCAACGGGTTCCTCGATTATGCCGCAGAAGAAGAACCCTGACGTGGCCGAGCTGGTGCGCGGCAAAACCGGCCGTGTCTACGGTATGCTGATGGCGCTGTTGACGACCATGAAGGGTCTTCCGCTGGCCTACAACAAGGATATGCAGGAAGACAAGTTCCCTCTCTTTGAGGTAAGGGATACGCTGGTCAAGTGCCTGCCGGTGTTCACGGAGATGCTCCGCACCATGACCTTCCGGGAAAAAGATATGGAGATTGGCGCGGCCGGCGGCTTTACGAACGCAACGGATTGCGCAGATTATCTGGTGAAGAAGGGCGTGCCTTTCCGCGATGCTCACCGCGTGGTTGGTGAACTGGTGGCCTACTGCATTAAGGGCGATATGGCCTTGATGGATCTGGATCTGTCGGAGCTGAAATCCTTCCATCCTGCCTTTGAATCCGATGTGTACGACGCCATGAGCTTAAAGGCCTGCGTGGAGGGAAGAAAGGTTTCCGGCGGCCCCGCACCGGAGGCTGTGCAGGAAGCCATTGACGACGCAAAGAAGCAACTGGGACTGGCGTAAATCAAATAGAAAGAGGCCTTGGAAGTCCCTCCTTCCCGGGCCTCTTTTTTTTCCCCTTCATCGAGAAATTGCATTTCTCCCCGCTCTCCTGTATAATGAAACAGTATTCATGAAAGGAGTACCCCTGCAATGATGAAAGCGACGTTTTCCCGCACATGGCAGCTGTACCGCCGTCACTTCGGCGGCATGATGATGCTGTTGCTCATTGAATTGATCCTGCGGCTGATGGTCTGCGTGCCGCTGCTGTTCTTGGCTTCTTCCCAAACGAAATGGCTGGCACTGCTCTGCCTGCCGCTGTTCGTGCTGATTGTTCTGCCTGCCCGCGCCAATACCGCGGAGGTCTTTTCTGCCCTGGAAATGACGGATTCCCTGAACCTGAAGGGGCTGGTCAGCTTTGAAAACTACGGCCGCAAAGTGGTGCAGGGTCTCAAGCGCACGGGGCTTCTGCTCCTGTGGGGTCTGCCCTTCTTGGTGGTGACGGCGGCGGCCATGTACCTGTACAAGGCAGAAGCCATCCCCGGCGTTACGGACACCTTCACCCTCCTGCAGAAGGTGCTGAACCTGGGCCGCAGCGGCTTTGCAGAATTCCTGCTGGGCGGCATCTCTTCGATCACCGTGCGCGGCGTGGTCATGGTGATTCTGATGTACCTGCTCACTCTCCTGCCCCTGCTCATCGGCTTCGGCTTCCATAGCGGCGCCCGCCACGAGGAAGCACTGTGCGATCACTCGAAGGTCATCCGCGGCCACCGCGGCGGCATCCTGGGCACGTGGATTCTGGGATTGCTGACCCTTCTGCCCTTCATCCTGGCCGCATGGTTCATCTGCGCCGATTATGTGAATCAGGTGCTGGAGTCGCTGAGCAATCTGGGTCTGACCTCCCTGTCCCTGCCGCCCATTGACAGCCGCGCGTGGCTGCTGGGCGCGTCGGTGGTGGTGCTGCTTCTGCCCGTGATTCCCTTCAAGCAGCTCCTCATCTCCAGCCGGGTGAATCTTCTGCAGGAGAAGAACCATGAGCATATCGCCGGAGGCAATGCGTAATGCGGCTGGATCGATATCTGGTAACGCTGGGCATCGGCAGCCGTACCGAGGTGCAGAAGCTCATCCGCTCGGGCTGTGTCACCGTGGAGGATGCTCTGGTGAAGGATCCTTCCTTTAACTGCAAGGAGCCTGCCCATCTGACCCTTCGGGGAGAAGCGCTGGACGGCCGCCTCATGCGTCACGTTATGCTCCATAAGCCGGCGGGATTGCTCACCGCCGCCCGGGATAAAAAACAGCCTACGGTCATGGATCTTCTGCCCCCTGTCTACGCCTCCATCGGCTGTATGCCGGTGGGACGGCTGGATAAGGACACCACGGGACTGCTGTTCCTCACCTGTGACGGGGAACTGAATCATCGCTTGCTGGCACCCCAGCGGCATGTGGATAAGACGTATTTGGCGCGGGTAGACGCGCCGCTGAGCCCCGAGTTGATCCCCCGCTTCCGCGAGGGGCTGGATCTGGGCGACTTCGTGACCCAAAGCGCTGACCTGACCATTGTGGAACCCACCCTGGCGCGGCTTACCGTGCACGAGGGAAAATTCCATCAGGTGAAGCACATGTTCGAGGC